>NZ_JBHJUW010000162.1:0-17516 GCF_042268205.1 Streptomyces sp. NPDC056160 | reverse complement strand
CCCGCGAGGTCTACCGCGCTCTGACCGCCACACCAACCGAACGAATCACCCAAACCGACCTCGCTCCTGCAGCTTGACAAGCATAGGAGCATCCACGGACCTCAGGAGCAGACAGTGACCGACGCCCACACCGCCGGACCGTTCATCGCCGCCATCGACCAGGGCACGACCTCGTCCCGCTGCATCGTCTTCGACCGGGACGGCCGGATCGTCTCCGTCGACCAGAAGGAACACGAGCAGATCTTCCCCAAGCCGGGCTGGGTCGAGCACGACGCCGCCGAGATCTGGACCAACGTCCAGGAGGTCGTCGCCGGTGCCGTCGAGAAGGCCGGCATCACCCGCGACGACATCAAGGCCATCGGCATCACCAACCAGCGCGAGACCACCGTGCTGTGGGACAAGAACACCGGTGAGCCCGTCCACAACGCCATCGTCTGGCAGGACACCCGCACCGACGCCCTCTGCCGCGAGCTGGGCCGCAACGTCGGCCAGGACCGCTTCCGCCGCGAGACCGGCCTGCCGCTGGCCTCCTACTTCGCCGGCCCCAAGGCCCGCTGGCTGCTCGACAACGTCGAGGGCCTGCGCGAGCGCGCCGAGGCGGGCGACATCCTCTTCGGCACCATGGACACCTGGGTCATCTGGAACCTGACCGGCGGTGTCGAGGGCGGACAGCACGTCACCGACGTCACCAACGCCTCCCGCACCCTCCTGATGAACCTGCACGACATGGAGTGGGACGAGCGGATCGCCGAGTCCATCGGCGTGCCGACGGGGATCCTGCCCGAGATCCGCTCCTCCGCCGAGGTCTACGGCGAGATCAAGGGCGGCCGGCTGGGCGACCTGCTCGGCGGCATCCCGGTCGCCTCCGCGCTCGGCGACCAGCAGGCCGCGCTGTTCGGCCAGACCTGTTTCGCCGAGGGCGAGACCAAGTCGACGTACGGCACCGGCACCTTCATGGTGATGAACACCGGCGACAAGATCATCAACTCCTACAGCGGGCTGCTGACCACGGTCGGCTACCAGATCGGCGACCAGAAGCCGGTCTACGCCCTGGAGGGCTCGATCGCCGTCACCGGCTCCCTGGTGCAGTGGATGCGCGACCAGATGGGCCTGATCTCCACCGCCGCCGAGATCGAGACGCTGGCGCTGTCGGTGGAGGACAATGGAGGCGCGTACTTCGTACCGGCCTTCTCCGGGCTGTTCGCCCCGTACTGGCGCTCCGACGCCCGCGGCGTGATCGCCGGCCTCACCCGGTACGTCACCAAGGCGCACCTCGCGCGCGCCGTCCTGGAGGCCACCGCCTGGCAGACGCGGGAGATCGCGGACGCCATGACCAAGGACTCCGGCGTCGAGCTGACGGCGCTGAAGGTCGACGGCGGCATGACCTCCAACAACCTGCTGATGCAGACGCTCTCGGACTTCCTGGACGCCCCCGTGGTGCGCCCGATGGTGGCCGAGACCACCTGCCTCGGCGCCGCCTACGCCGCCGGTCTCGCCGTCGGCTTCTGGGCCTCCACCGACGACCTGCGCCAGAACTGGCGCCGGGCCGCCGAATGGACCCCCCGCATGGACGCGGACACCCGCGACCGTGAGTACAAGAGCTGGCTCAAGGCCGTCGAGCGGACCATGGGCTGGATCGCCGAAGAAAGCTGACGAGGAGTAAGAACCACCATGACCAGTCAGTCCACCCTGCAGTCCGTGCCTGCCCTGGGGACGCACCCGGCCTCCGGCTCGAACCCGAGCCGGGCCGAGACCCGGGAGCAGCTCTCCAAGGCGACGTACGACCTCCTCGTGATCGGCGGCGGCATCCTGGGCATCTCCACCGCCTGGCACGCCGCGCAGTCCGGCCTCAGGGTGGCCCTGGTCGACGCCGGCGACTGGGCCGGCGCCACCTCCTCCGCCTCCTCCAAGCTGCTCCACGGGGGTCTGCGCTACCTGCAGACCGGCGCGGTGAAGCTGGTGGCGGAGAACCACTTCGAGCGCCGTGCGGTCTCCCGCCAGGTGGCCCCCCACCTGGCGAACCCGCTCACCTTCTACCTCCCCGTGTACAAGGGCGGCCCGCACGGCGCGGCGAAGCTCGGGGCGGGCGTGTTCGCCTACTCCGCGCTCTCCGCGTTCGGTGACGGCGTGGGCCACCTGCTCAGCCCGGCGAAGGCCGCGCAGGACGTGCCCGAGCTGCGCACCGAGAACCTCAAGGCCGTGGCCGTGTACGGCGACGACCAGATGAACGACGCGCGCATGGCGCTCATGACGGTGCGCGCGGCCGTCGAGGCGGGCGCGGTGGTCCTCAACCACGCCGAGGTCACCGGGCTGCGCTTCACCAAGGGACGGGTCACCGGCGCCGAGCTGAAGGACCGGCTCTCCGGCGACGAGTTCGGGGTGGACGCCCGGCTGGTGCTGAACGCGACCGGCCCGTGGGTCGACCACCTGCGCAAGCTGGAGGACCCGAACGCGGCGCCGTCCATCCGCCTGTCCAAGGGCGCCCACCTGGTCCTCAAGCGCACCGCGCCGTGGAAGGCCGCGCTGGCGACCCCCATCGACAAGTACCGCATCACCTTCGCCCTCCCCTGGGAGGACATGCTGCTGCTCGGTACCACCGACGAGGAGTACGAGGGCGACCCGGCCGACGTCGCGGTCAACGACAAGGACGTCGCCCAGATACTCGACGAGGCCGCGTTCTCCATCCGCGACCAGCAGCTCGACCGTGACCTGATCACCTACGCGTTCGCGGGCCTGAGGGTGCTGCCCGGCGGCCCCGGCGACACCGCCAAGGCCAAGCGCGAGACCGTGGTTACCGAGGGCAAGGGCGGCATGCTGTCCGTCGCGGGCGGCAAGTGGACGACGTTCCGGCACATCGGGCGCACCGTGATGAAGAAGCTGGAGTCGCTGCCGGGTCACCCGCTGGGCGACGACTTCGAGCCGATCTCCACGCTGCCGAAGAAGCTTCCGCTGCCGGGCATCGCCAACCCGCGCGCGGTCGCGCACCGGCTGCTGGTGGACCGCCCGGCGCCCGGCCCGCGCATGGCCGCCGACACCGCCCGGCACCTGGCCACGCACTACGGCTCGCTGGCCCTGGACATCGCCCGGCTGGCCAACGAGAACCCGGAGCTGGGCGAGCGGGTCCACCCGGACGCCCCGGAGATCTGGGCACAGGTCGTCTGGGCCCGCGACCACGAGTGGGCCGAGACCCCCGACGACGTGCTGCGCCGCCGCACGACGCTGACGATCCGCGGCCTGGCCACGGACGAGGTCCGCGCGAAGGTCCAGGACGTGCTCGACGGGAAGTAGGCAGCGCCGGCGGACAGGCGTGCCGCGGGCGGGCGGCGGGGGCGGTCACCGCAGTACGGGACCCCCGCCGCCCGCCGCCGCCTGCCGCCGTCTGTCCGGGAGTTCTGCCCGGGCCGTGGCGCGGGGGTCCGGTCGCATAATGGCCGGCGAGACATCCCATGTCTTGAGACATCCCGTGTCCCCGGGGCGGCAGGAGGCCGAGCATGGCAGTGACCGACGAGGCGATCGAGAAGATCAAGGGGATGATCGTCTCCGGCGCGCTGCGGCCCGGCGACCGGCTGCCCAAGGAGAGCGAACTGGCCGCCGGTCTGGGGCTGTCGCGCAACTCCCTGCGGGAGGCGGTGCGCGCGCTGTCGCTGATGCGGATCCTGGACGTGCGGCAGGGCGACGGCACGTACGTCACCAGCCTGGACCCGCAACTCCTGCTGGAGGCGCTGAGTTTCGTCGTCGACTTCCACCGCGACGACACGGTGCTGGAGTTCCTGGCCGTGCGCCGCATCCTGGAGCCGGCCGCGACCGCGCTGGCCGCCTCGCGCATCGACGAGCGGCGACTGAGCGCGCTGGACGCCCAGTTGGACGCGCTCGGCGGCAGTCCGTCAGTGGAGGAACTGGTCGCCGCCGACCTGGAGTTCCACCGGGGCATCGTGGGCAGCTCGGGCAACTCGGTGCTGTGTTCCCTGCTCGACGGGTTGTCCGGGCCCACCACGCGGGCCCGGATCTGGCGCGGCCTGACCCAGGAGGACGCCGTCGGCCGCACCCTGCGCGAGCACCGGGCGATCCTCGGCGCGCTGCGCGACCGGGACGCCGAGGCGGCCCGTTCCTGGGCGACGGTGCACATCGCGAGCGTCGAGCAGTGGCTGCGCTCGACGCTGTGACGCCGGGCAGCCGTCGGAGGTGTGGGCGGCGCTCCGGGCGGGGCGGGACACGCAGACGATCATGTGTGTTCGAGTGCCTCGGACGGGGCAGTGATGCGTTCACTCCCCCGTGCAAGGGGGTCGCGGTCGCCCCCGTCGAACGCCGTAAGGTTGGTGGGTCAAGCGAGGGCACGTCGGAAGGAGGCGCTGGGTGATCGAGCTCGAGGGGGTTCCCGAGCTGATCGACCCGGTCATGGTGGCCGCGTTCGAGGGCTGGAACGATGCCGGCGACGCCGCCTCCACCGCGGTCGCGCATCTGGAGAGGGAGTGGAAGGGCGAGGTGTTCGCGGCGCTGGACGCCGAGGACTACTACGACTTCCAGGTGAACCGCCCCACCGTGTTCATGGAAGACGGTGTGCGGAAGATCACTTGGCCGACGACCAGACTGTCGGTGGTCCGGATCGGCGGGGACAAACCGCGCGATCTGGTCCTGGTGCGCGGGATCGAACCGTCCATGCGCTGGCGCTCGTTCTGCAACGAACTGCTCGGCTTCGCCCATGAGCTGGGCGTGGAGCTGGTGGTCGTCCTGGGCGCCCTGCTCGGCGACACCCCGCACACGCGCCCGGTCCCGATCAGCGGGACGACGTCCGACGCGGACCTGGCCCGCCGGATGGACCTGGAGGAGACCAAGTACGAGGGCCCGACGGGCATCGTGGGCGTCCTTCAGGAGGCCTGCACGCACGCGGGTGTCCCGGCGGTCTCCCTGTGGGCCGCGGTCCCGCACTACGTGTCGCAGCCGCCCAACCCGAAGGCCACGCTGGCGCTGCTCAACCGTCTCGAGGACCTGCTCGACCTGCGGATCCCGCTGGGCGAGCTGCCGGAGGACGCGCGGGCCTGGCAGGTGGGCGTGGACCAGCTGGCCGCCGAGGACACCGAGGTCGCCGAGTACGTCCAGACGCTGGAGGAGGCCCGGGACACCGCGGAGCTGCCGGAGGCGTCGGGCGAGGCGATCGCCCGCGAGTTCGAGCGGTACCTGCGGCGCCGGGACGGCGGCGGCCCCTCCGCCGGCGGGCACGCGACGGCGGACGGCGGCGAGGGCGGCTCGTTCCTGCGGGACGGCCCCGGCGGGCGCACCCGGCCGCCGAAGCCGCCGCGCTCCGAGGCGGAGACCGACGGCGCGGACGCCGGGAACGACGCGGACGACGGGAACGGCGGGGGCGCCGAGCCGGGAGACGACCCGCCGGGCGCACCCGGTTCGTCCGACCCGGAGCAGTGAACGGATCAGGGGCGGTGCGCGGCTCGCGCACCGCCCCTGACGTGCGTACGGGTGATGTCCGTACGAGGGCCGGACGTACGGGTCAGACGGCCACGCCCAGCAGGGCGTCCAGGGCGCGCGAGACCAGGCCCGGGGCGCCGGCGTCCGTGCCGCCCCGCTCCTGCTGGAGCGCGGCCCAGCGGTCGACGGCGGCGAGCGCGGCCGGGGCGTTCAGGTCGTCGGCGAGGGCGTCGCGGATCTCCTCCACGAGCGCCTCGGCGGACGGGCCGTCGGGCCGGGAGACGGCCGCGCGCCAGCGGTCCAGCCGCGCGACGGCGTCCTGGAGCACCTGGTCGGTCCACTCCCAGTCGGAGCGGTAGTGGTGGGCGAGCAGGGCGAGCCGGATGGCGGCCGGGTCCACGCCGTCGCGCCGCAGCTGTGACACGAAGACGAGGTTGCCCTTGGACTTGGACATCTTCGCGCCGTCCAGCGCGACCATGCCGGCGTGGACGTACGCCTTGGCCATGGGGAACTCGCCGGTGAGCACCTGGGCGTGCGAGGCGCCCATCTCGTGGTGCGGGAAGGCCAGGTCGGAGCCGCCGCCCTGGACGTCGAAGCCCATGCCGAGGTGGTCGAGGGCGATGGCCACGCACTCGATGTGCCAGCCGGGCCGGCCACGGCCGAGGGAGGCGCCGTCCCAGCTGGGTTCGCCGTCACGGGCCGCCATCCACAGCATGGGGTCCAGCGGGTTCTTCTTGCCGGGGCGGTCGGGGTCGCCGCCGCGCTCGGCGGACAGCAGCCGCATCGCGGCGGCGTCGAGGTGCGAGACGGCGCCGAAGTGGGGGTCGGACTCGACAGAGAAGTAGACGTCCCCGTCGAGGTCGTAGGCAGCGCCCAGGTCGCGCAGGCGCTCGACCAGCGGGACGATGCCGGGTATCGCCTCCACGGCGCCTATGTAGTGCCGGGGCGGCAGCATCCGCAGGGCGGTCATGTCCTCGCGGAACAGGGACGTCTCCTGCTCGGCCAGCGTCACCCAGTCGACGTCGTCGCGCTGCGCCCGCTCCAGCAGCGGATCGTCGACGTCGGTCACGTTCTGGACGTAATGGACCTGCCGCTTGGTGTCGAGCCACACGCGCTGCACGAGGTCGAACGCGTTGTAGGTCGCCGCGTGACCCATGTGGGTCGCGTCGTACGGCGTGATGCCGCAGACGTAGATACGGGCGACGGGACCGGGGTCGAGGGTGACGAGGCCCCCGGTCGCGGTGTCGTGGATCCTCAGGTCGCGGCCCTGACCAGGCAGGGCGGGGACCTCGGAAGCGGGCCAGGCATGCATGTCATGAGCGTAACCGGACCGCGGTCCCGTCTACGAACCGGATCTCGCAGATGGCCGGTAAGGCGTTCTTGCGGGATCGCGAGGCGTGTGCTGCGCATGCGCCGGGGGTGCCTTGCCGGGGGTGTGCGGGGGTCGCGCACGGGGGCGCGCGGAGGGGGCCACGGGTGCGCTGCCCCGCCCCGCCGGCGCTAGACCGGCGGCCAGGGGATCGCCGGCCATTCGCCCGACGGTTCCGGGTGGACGCCGGTGGTGAGGAGGGCGTCCACGCGCGCGCGGGTGGCGTCGATCTCCGCGGGAGAGATCAGGGCGGTCAGCCGGGTCGCGAGGCCGCCGCCCTCTCCCAGGGCGTCCCTGAGGCCCTTGAGGACGCACAGCGCCTCCTGGGGCAGCGGTTCGCCCGCCCAGCCCCACAGGAGCGTGCGCAGCTTGTTCTCGACGTGGAAGGCGACGCCGTGGTCGATGCCGTACAGCCGGCCGCCGGGGGCGGGCAGCAGGTGGCCGCCCTTGCGGTCGGCGTTGTTGATCACCGCGTCCAGGACTGCCAGCCGCCGCAGCCGCTCGTCGTCGGCGTGCACCAGCAGCGCGGTGCGGTCCTCGCCGACCTCGGCGAAGCCGATCGCCTTCCAGCCGGGCCCCGGCTCCTCCGCGTCCAGCAGGGCGAGCAGTTCGGTGTCGAAGCCCTCGGCCTGCGCGTCGATCCACAGCTGGACCATGCCCTCGCCGTACGGGCCGTCGCGCAGCACGGTGGGCGGCACCAGGCCCCAGCCGGTCGCCTCGGAGACCTCGTAGGCGGCGACCTCGCGGCCTGCCAGGGTGCCGTCGGGGAAGTCCCACAACGGGCGTTCCCCGGCGACCGGCTTGTAGACACAGGACGCCTGGCGGCCCTCGTACGCGACGGTGCACAGGAGCGCCGCGTTGGAGGCCTCACGGATGCGGCCGCGCACGGTCAGCTCGCCCCGGGCGAGCAGTTCGGCGGGGCCCTGGCCGGGCGTCACGCCCCGCGGCGGTATCCGTTCTGGCGCGGGCATACGTGTCCTTCCGGGTCGAGCGGGAGGCTGCACAGCGGGCACGGCGGCCGCCCGGCGTTGACGACGTCGAGCGCGCGCTTGGCGAAGGCCCGCGCCTGCGCGCCGGTGAGCCGGACCCGCAGCATCGGAGGGCCGTTCTCCTCGTCCTGGAGCAGCCGCTCCTCCGCCTCGGCGAGGTCCTCCTCGGACTCGGCGTCGAGTTCGACGAGGGCCTGGGCCTCGACGATCATGCGCTGTTCCTCGCCGTCCCAGGCCAGGGCCATGGTGCCGACCCGGAACTCCTCCTCGACGGGGGTGTCCAGCGGGCCGGTGTCGGAGATCTCGGTGGGGGCGACCGCGGGCACGGCCGCGTTGCCGCCGCTGCGGCGCACGACCTCGTCGAGCAGTTCGTCCATGCGTTCGGCGAGCGCGGCGACCTGGGTCTTCTCCAGGGCCACGCTGGTCACCCGGGGGCCGGCCGTGGCCTGGAGGAAGAACGTACGGCGTCCGGGCAGTCCGACCGTACCGGCCACGAAACGGTCCGGGAGGTCGTAGAGGAACACCTGACGGGACACGTCCTGTCTCCATGGGGATCGGGAAAACGACGGAATCTGTGGGTCGCGGGCGACCGCTTCACCCTACTGCGGCCGACGATCACGGTGCGCCCGCGCCGCCCCCGACCGGTGCGTCGCCGCCCGCGGGCTCCTCGCGCGGCGCCAGCGAGGCGAGGTCGCCGGTGTCGCCGAGGCGCACGAGGAAGGGCCGCAGCCGGGTGTAGCGGATCGCGGTGACCGAACAGGGTTCGACGGAGATCCGCTGGAAGAGGTCGAGGTGGAGCCCGAGCGCCTCGGCGACGAGGGACTTGATGATGTCGCCGTGGGAGCACATCAGGTAGACCGCGTCGGCGCCGTGGTCGCGCTCCACGCGCGCGTTCCACTCGCGCACCGCCTCGGCGGCGCGGGTCTGCATGGCGCGCAGGGACTCGCCGCCGGGGAAGGCCGCGGCGGACGGGTGCGCCTGGACGACCTCCATCAGCGGCTCGTCCTTGAGTTCGGCGAGCTTGCGGCCGGACCAGTCGCCGTAGTGGCACTCCCCGATCCGCTCGTCGGTGTGCGCGCCGAGGCCGGGGCGGGCGTCCAGGAGGGGCTGTACGGTCTCCTGGCAGCGTTGCAGCGGGCTGGTGACCACCTCGGCGATCGGCAGCCCGGCGAGCCGGCCGGGCAGCGCGGCGGCCTGCGCGGTGCCGCGTTCGTCGAGGGCGACGCCGGGTGTCCAGCCGGCGAGCAGTCCCGCGGTGTTCGCGGTCGAACGTCCGTGCCTGAGGAGGATCAGCGTGGGCATGCGGCCAGGGTAGGGGTATACGCGGCCCCGGCGTGGGCCGGGCGAAGGGAGAACACGCTCCGTGATCGTCGACTGTGGCATCTACCGCGGCGGGCACCGCACGGAGGGCCCGGAGGACTTCTCCGACGCCCTGGCCGAGGCACGGGCGGCCGGGGGCTTCGTGTGGGTGGGGCTGCACGAGCCGACCGCGCAGGAGTTCGACCTGGTCAGCCAGGAGTTCGCGCTGCACGCGCTGGCGGTCGAGGACGCCCTGAAGGCGCACCAGCGGCCCAAGCTGGAGGTCTACGACGACTCGCTGTTCGCGGTGCTCAAGCCGGTGGCGTACGAGCCGCAGAGCGACGCCGTCTCGACCGGCGAGATCATGATCTTCCTGGGTGACTCGTTCGTCGTTACTGTGCGTCACGGCGAGGGCGACGGGCTGGCGGGCGTACGGCACCGGCTGGAGCAGGAGCCGGAGATGCTCGGCAAGGGTCCGACGGCCGTGCTGTACGCGATCGCCGACTCGGTCGTCGACCACTACCTGGACGTGGCGACCGAGCTGCAGACGGACCTGGAGGAGCTGGAGGCGGAGGTGTTCTCGCCCGACCGGGGCGGTTCGCGGAACACCGCGTCCCGGATCTACAACTTCAAGCGCCAGATCACCGAGTTCCGGCGCGCGACGGGCCCGCTGGCCCTGCCGATGTCCCGCCTCGGCGGCACCGGGGTGGGCGCGTTCACCGCGACCGTCCCGTTCGTGGACGACTCGGCGCACCCCTTCTTCCGGGACGTCAGCGACCACCTGACCCGGGTGAACGAGTCGGTGGAGGGGTTGGACCGCCTGGTCTCCGACATCCTCTCCGCGCATCTGGCACAGACCAGCGTGCAGCAGAACGACGACATGCGGAAGATCTCCGCGTGGGCGGCCATGGCCGCGATCCCCACGATGATCGCCGGCATCTACGGCATGAACTTCGACCACATGCCCGAGCTGCACTGGCTGTGGTCCTACCCGGCCGTGATCGCGGTGATGGCCGTGCTGGAGGTGCTGCTTTACCGGCAGTTCAAACGGCGGGAGTGGTTGTGAGGGCGCGCTCCGGGGGGCGCTTGGGGGCACCCCCCGCGCGGGGGCGCTCCGGCGTACTCGGGAGTGTCAGGCGTACGCGGGGCGGTCAGGCGTATTCCGGGGCGGGGGACGCGGGGCCGCCGAGTGTGTCGCGCTGCTCGGGCTCCTCGGCGGAAGCATCGTGGGCCGCCTCCCTGCCGGGCCGCCGGAAGCGCCGGGTCGCCGAAAGCGCCCGACCGCCGCAGGGGGACGAGTCAGGTGCGGGCACGGGCGCGGCGCAACACGGGCGGGGGCCGGCTGCGCCGAACGGGGCAGCGGATACCGGCGCGCGGGGCGTAACCCGGCGGGCTCCGGCGCGTTGTTCCCCGTGACGGCCGTGGCGGGGAAGATCCCCCCGAGCCCCCACCACGGCCGCGGAAAGCCCACCGCCTGTGCCGCCCCGCCGCCTCAGGCGAGCCCGGCGCGCTCCAGGGCCTCGGTGCCGGCGCGGAGCGAGGCCAGCCGCTCGTCCAGGGTGAAGCCCGCCGGGGCGAGGGTCAGGGTGGTGACACCGGCGGCCGCGTAGGCCTGCATCCGGTCCGCGATCCGGTCGACAGAACCGAGCAGCGTCGTCCGGTCGATCAGCTCCTCGGGTACGGCGGCCGCCGCGCCCTGCTTGTCTCCGGACAGGTACTTGTCCTGGATCTCCGCCGCCGCGCTCTCGTACCCCATGCGCCGGGCGAGCTGGTTGTAGAAGTTCTGCTTGCGGCTGCCCATGCCGCCGACGTACAGCGCCGTGTACGGGCGGAAGGTGTCGGCGAGCGCGGGGACGTCCTTGTCGTCGCCGAGCGCGAGGGGCACCGTCGGGCAGACGTCGAAGCCGTCCAGCGACAGCCCGGCCTTCTCGCGGCCGGCCCGCAGGTGGCGGATCGCCGTCTCCTCCAGGTGCTCGGCGGAGGGGAAGATGAGCAGGGCGCCGTCGGCGATCTCGCCGGTCTGCTCAAGGTTCTTCGGGCCGATCGCGGCGATGTAGAGCGGGATGTGCTCGCGCTGCGGGTGCACGGTGAGCTTGACGGGCTTGCCGGGGCCGCCGGGCAGCGGCAGCGTCCAGTGCTCGCCGTCGTACGTCAGCCGTTCGCGGGTCATCGCCCTGCGGACGATCTCCACGTACTCGCGGGTGCGGGCGAGCGGCTTGTCGAACTTGACGCCGTACCAGCCCTCGGAGACCTGCGGGCCCGAGACGCCGAGCCCGAGGCGGAACCGGCCGCCGGACAGCGAGTCGAGCGTGGCCGCGGTCATCGCCGTCATCGCGGGCTGCCGAGCGGGGATCTGGAAGATGGCCGAGCCGACGTCGATGCGCTCGGTCTGCGCCGCGACCCAGGTGAGGACGGTGGCCGCGTCCGAGCCGTAGGCCTCCGCCGCCCAGCACACGTCGTAACCGAGCCGGTCCGCCTCCTGCGCCACGGCCAGGTTGTCCGCGTCCATGCCGGCACCCCAGTAGCCGAGGTTGATCCCGAGCCGCATGCCCAATCCCCTTACCCATGAGTAACGTGCCTGTGCGGGAGACCCTAGCGCGGGGCCGGGCAGTGCGGCAGATCGCGGCGGGTGTGACGGCCGCCTCGTCCGGCGCCGGACGGGCGGGGGCGGGTTGTCCACAGGTCACCCACGCCGCATCCGTGGCCAGTAATCTCGGCGTTCATGGAGCAGAGGCATCTCGGCCGTACGGGCCTGCGCGTGTCCCGCATCGGCCTCGGCACCCTCACCTGGGGCCGGGACACCGACGAGCACGACGCCGCGGACATGCTGAAAGCGTTCTGGGAGGCGGGCGGCACCCTCGTCGACACGGCCGACGTGTACGGCGACGGAGAGGCCGAGTACCTGCTCGGGCGGCTCATGGAAGGGCTCGTCCCCCGCCACGACCTGATCGTCTCGACGAAGGCGGGCAGCGTCCCGGACCCCGACCGCCGCTTCGACGGCTCCCGCGGTCATCTGCTGGCGGCCCTGGACGCCTCGCTCACCCGCCTCGGCACGGACTACATCGACGTGTGGCACGTGCACGCGTACGACCCGTACACGCCGCTGGAGGAGACCCTCCAGGCGCTCGACCTGGCCGTGAGCAGCGGCCGGGTGCGCTACGCCGGGGTCTCCAACTTCTGCGGCTGGCAGCTGGCCAAGGCGGCGACCTGGCAACTGGCGGCGCCGGGCACCCGGACCCGGCTGGCGAGCACGCAGATGGAGTACTCGCTGCTGCAACGGGGCGTCGAGCGTGAGGTGCTGCCCGCCGCGCTCGACCTCGGCATCGGCATACTGCCCTCCTCGCCGCTGGGCCGGGGCGTGCTGACCGGCAAGTACCGCGACGGCCTGCCGCCGAACTCGCGGGGCGCCTCGGAGCACCTGGCACCGTTCGTGGAGCCGTACCTGGACGACACGGCCGGCCGCATCGTCGACGCGGTGACCACGGCGGCGGACGGGCTGGCGGTGACCCCGCTCCAGGTCGCGCTCGCCTGGGTCCGGGACCGGCCCGGCGTGACCGCCCCGATCGTCGGCGCGCGCACGGCGCAGCAGCTCACGGCCGCATTGTCAGTGGAGACCCTTAGTCTTCCTGACGAGATCTGCCGGGCGCTCGACGACGTGTCGGCGCCCGTGCACCGCTATCCCGATCACGACTGGAGCACGCTGTGAGCACGGAGCCGGAGACCCCGGAGACCACGGAGAACACCGGGCCGGGGACCTCGGACGGCGTCCCGGACCCGGGGAGCGCGGGCCCGGACCCGGCCGGCACCGAGGTGCAGGGTGCCGACGCGGGCGACGGCGGCACGGACCGGGCGGACGGAGCGGACACGGGCGCTGAAGGCGCCGACGACACCGGCGGGACGGAAGCAGGGGCCGGAGCCGGAGCCGGTCGAAGCGGCGACGGAGCCGAACCGGGGCCCGGGACGCAGGACGGCTCCGACGACGCACGACAGGGCAACCCCGACAGCGGGCAGCACGACGGACCCGACGACGCACGGCAGGCCGACCCCGACAGCGGGCAGCACGACGGACCCGACGACGCACGGCAGGCCGACCCCGACAGCGGGCAGCACGACGGACCCGACGACGCACGGCAGGTGTCCGAGGCCGAGGCCGAGATCGCCGCGCAGCGGATCGAGCGGGAGCGCATCGAGCGGCGCAAGGCGGAGAAGGCGGCGCCGATCGAGAGCGGGACCAAGCTCAGCGGCCGGGCGGCCGATCTGCTCGCCGCGGTGCGGGCCGTGGAGAGCGGCGGGAAACCCGCGGCCGCCGTCTTCGCCGAGCCGGAGCCGGAGGCGGTACGGCGCAGGCCCGCTCCGGAGCCGGTGCGGCGACCGGCGCCCACCCCCGTCGACGCGGCCCGCGCGCCCGCGGCTCCCGCCGTCGGGACCGTCGAGGCCGTGGGCCGGGTGCTGAGCGAGGGCGGTGCCCCGCAGGCGCTCGCCCTCGCGGTCGCCACGGCTCTCGGCGAGAGCGCCGAGGACCGTCTGCGGGCCGACCCCTGGCAGTTGCTCCGCGTCCCCGGGGTGCGGCCCGAGCAGGCCGACGGCTTCGCCCGGGCCCTGCTCGGCGCGGAGTGCGGGCCCGCCGACGAGCGGCGCGGCCGGGCCTTCACGGTCTGGCTCCTGGAGCAGGCGGCACTCGCCGGGCACACCTCGCTCGACGCGCCGGCGCTCACCGCGGCGCTGGCCCAGCGGGGCGTGCCCGACCCGGACGCCGCCCTGCGGGACGCGCTCGCGGAGGGCGAGGCCCTGGTGTTCCAGGACGCGCTGGACGAACCGGGGGCGCCGGCTGCCGGAGGCGCCGGTGAGGACGAAGCCGAGGACGAAGCCGACGGGGAGGCCGGCGAGCGGCGTCCGGTGCGCGTCCTCGTCGGCCTGGAGCGGTACGCGCTCGCCGAGGAGAGCCTCGCCGACGGCCTGGCACGGATCGTCAACTCCGTACCGAAGGAGGACGGCCCGGCCGAGGCCTGGGAGCGGTCCGCCGCCGCGGCCCGGGGTTCCACCGCCGAGCTGATCCGAGCGGTCGCGCGGCACGGCCTGGTGCTGCACACGGGCGGGGAGGCCTCCCGCTGCGAGGCGGCGCGACTGCTCCGGGAGGCGCGCGGTCTCGGGCTGCGGGCGTGGGCCGCCACCCACAGCCCGCTCGGACGGGGCGCGTTCGCCGAGGCGGACGGGCCCGCCGCCGTCACGGTGGCCGGGCTGCTGTCCGGCGCCGAGGGGCCGGGCCGGGACGCGGACGGCGCCTTCGACCTGGACCTCCTCGTCGTGCTCGACGCGCCCCAGCTGGACGTCGAGACGGCGGCGCTGGTCGTGGAGTCACTGCCGGACGGCGCCCGGCTGGTGCTGGCCGGAGACCCCGCGGTGCTGTGGTCCGTGGGCCCCGGGCGCGTCTTCGCGGACCTGCTGGCGGCGCGGATCTGCCCGCACGTCGCCTCGCGGGTGCCGGACCCCGGTCCCCTGGGCGAACTGGTCTCCGGCATCGGCGTCGGTGAGCTGAACCAGGTGGAGGCGCCGGGCAAGGAAGTCGTGATCGTCCCGGTACGGGACGCGGGCGAGGCCGTGCACCGCGCCGTGCAGCTCGTCGCGGACTCGGTGCCGCGGGCGATCGGCGTCCCGGCCGAGCAGACCGTGGTGATCACGCCGGGGCACGGCGGCGCCGCGGGCACCCGCGTGCTCAACGCGGCCCTCAAGGAACGGCTCAATCCGGGCCCCGGCCGCTTCGGCGGCTTCGACCCGGGCGACCGTGTCGCCTACTCCCCCGCCCCCGGCCGCACGCTGCCCGGCCAGGTGGTGAAGGCCGACGCCGACGGACTGCACCTGTCGTGCGCGGGCGTGCCGGTGGTCGTCCCGAGGGAACGGGTGGACGGCTGCGTACGGCACGGGTGGGCGCTGACCGCGCACCAGGCCGTGGGCGGCCGGTGGCCCGCGGCGGTCGTGGTGCTGCCCGGGGACGCCGCGCAGGCGCTCAGCCGTCCGTGGGTCTACACCGCGTTCGGCCGGGCCGAGCGCCACCTGTCGGTGGTGCACGGTATGGAGCAGGCGCTCCCCAGGGCCGTGGCCGAGGTTCCGGCCAAGCCGCGCACGACACGGTTGCCCGCGCTGCTGGCCCCGCAGGCCCAGGACGGGTCCCGGCCCCAGTCCTGGTAGCGGCAGGCCTGCCAGGGCGGGTCCCGGCCCCGGCCCCAGTGGCGGCAGGCCCAGGGCGGGCCCCGGTACTGGCCCTCGCTGGTGCTGTGACCGGGGCGGGACCCGGCACCCCGGTAGGCCCGGGCACGTCAGCGGTCGGTCGCGTCCAGTGGCTCCAGGTCCTCGTCGTCCTGCTCGTCGAGGCCGGAACCGAGGTCGTCCTCGTCGAGGTCGGATTCGAGGTCGTCGGCGTCCTCGTCGTCCGCCGGCTCCTCGTCGCCCGCCAGGTCGTCGTCCTCGTCCTCGTCCAGCTCGTCGTCGAAGACCGCGCTGACGTCGAAACGGCAGACCACACGTTCCGGGTCGACCTGATCGAACGGTGATTCGAGCCAGTCGCCCGGATCGGCGGGCTCGTCGGCCGCCGTGACCCAGAGGGTGGAGTCGGCCTCCTCCAGGCCGAACTCCTTGTGCCGGGAAGCGATCTCGTCGGGTTCGAACTCGCCGAACAGCACACCGAGCGCCCCGTGCACCGTGTCGGAGGTGCCCGCGCCCATGCCGGTGCCCGTCTCGGCGTCCGCGGCCTCCACCCGCCCGGCCTGGGCCAGCAGCCGCTGCGGCTCGGCCACGGCGTAGTCGCGGCGGATCAGGACACTGATCGCGTTCGGCTCCTCGGGGCCGGTGTACGGCGGCAGCGCGTCGTCGCCGGGGATCTCGAAGGGCGTGACCTCGTCGTAGTGGTCGTAGAGCAGCTCGTCGTACGCCTCTGCGGCCGCGGCCAGCTGGTTGAACGCTTCGTAGACGGCCGGGTCGTCGTCCCCCGACCTGCGTTCGACCGCCGCCAGGTGACGGTCCAGCGCGGTCTTGACCGCCTCGGCGGCGGCGCGTACCTCGGCAGCGGTGGGCTGCGCAGCATCAGACATAGTGCAGACGCTATCCGTACCGGGCCCCAGCCCGCACAATAGATGCGATGCCGGAATACGAATTTGTCGACGTGTTCGTCCCGCGCGGGGTGTCCCGCAAGGAGACGACGCGTCTGCTGACGGACCACGCCGAGTACGGACACTGGGAGTTGTACCGCCTGAGCCTGCTGCGCGACGGCAGCCGCAGGGTGCGGTTGCGCCGGCGGATCATCCGCCAGGTGCGAGCCACGTGGTGAGCTGAGGCTCCCGGCCCAGCGGGCCCCGCCGACGCGGGGCCCGCTGGGTCGTGCGCGCGTGACCGTTCACCGGACGCTCCCCTGCCCGACTACCGGGGGTGAGGCGCCGGTTGCCGGATCAGGCCGAGGCGCGCGCCCTGCGGAACAGCACGGCACCCGCCAGCAGCGCGCCCGCGCCGACCGGCAGGGCGAGCCCCAGGGGCAGTTCGCTGCCGGTGTGGGCGAGTTGACCGCTGCCGCGGGGTGCGGTGACGGTCTGCGTGCCGGGGTGGTTGACGTGCACCGCCCCGCCGGGCGTCCGGCCTCCCGGGGCGGGCGGAATGGTGGGCGTACCCGGGTGGCCGGGGGTGCCGGGCGTGCCGGGGTGACCAGGCGTGCCAGGGTGACCGGGCGTGCCGGGGTGACCGGGGGTACCCGGAGTGCCGGGGTGACCTGGGTGACCCGGGTGACCGGGGTGACCTGGGTGACCCGGGTGGCCGGGCGGGTTGCCGTGGCCGCCGCCCGGAGGCATGTGGTTTCCGCCGCCCGTGTTCGCGCACGTGTTGCCCAGCGCCGCGTTGCCCACGCCGATCACGTCGACGCTGTTGCCGCAGACGTTCACGGGGACGTCCACCGGCACCTGGACGGTGTTGCCGGAGCCGACGCCCGGCGATCCCCCGGTGTGCCCGCCGGCCTGCGCGCCACCGCCGGGGCCGCCGTGCCCCTTCCCGCCGTGGCCCTTCCCCCCGTGCCCGTGGCCGGAGGCACCGCCGCCACCGACATCGGCGCACTTGTTGCCCACCGCCGGGTTGAGCACCCCGACGACGTTGACGGTGTTGCCGCAGACGTTCACGGGCACGTGCACCGGCACCTGGACGGTGTTGCCGGACAGCACGCCCGGCGAGCCGGCCGCCGCGCCGGCGGCGCCCGCGTCGGCGTACGCGGCACCGCTCGCCGCGGCGATCACGCCGGTGGCGGCGGCCACGGTCATCAGGCCCTTGCGGGTGACCTGTCGCATTTTGCTGAATCCCTGCTCTCGACCTTTTCGAAGCTTCCGGAACGCGCTCTTCGCGAACGGGCGGGAAATGCACCGTCACCGTCACGGCCGCGCGCGAAAACCGGTCGGCCCCGGAGCGCATGG
>NZ_JBHJUW010000161.1:0-17619 GCF_042268205.1 Streptomyces sp. NPDC056160 | reverse complement strand
GAGCTGCCGGGCCCTCGCCCGTCGGTGAACCGCGGCCGGTCCGGCCGGTCCGGCGGTCAGGACGAGGCCGGGTCGCCCGTCGACACGTTGAGCTGGATCACCGGCATCTTCTTCGGGTCGACGTCCGTGTCGGCCGCGGGGAACTGGCTCATGACCGTGCCCTGGCCGTACGTGTTCTCGTCCTGGTCGACCACCTTCAGCTGCCAGCCCGCGGCCTGGAGGCACTCCTTGACCGAACCGATGTACTTGAACTGGAAGTCCGGCACCCTGATCAGCTTCGGGTCGTTGTAGGACTCCTGCGGCTCCTTGCACGCGTTCACGTCGATCGTCTTCGACGTGTCGGGGCCGCGGTGGCCCTCGACGGCCGCCGAGGAGGAACTGGGGCTCGCGGTGGTGCTGCCGTCCCCGCCTCCGGCGGTGTCGCTGCCGCCGTCCTTGTTCAGCAGGAGCGCGGCGACCAGGCCGACGACCGCGATCACGGCGACGGCCGCCGAGGCGATGACCACCGCCTTGTTGCTCCTGCCGCCGCCCGGCGAACGGTCCGGCGCGCCGCCCACCGACCGCGGCGGGACGCCGTACGGCGGCGGGGTCGACGCCTGCTGCGGGGCGTACGGCGAGGCGGCGTGCGGGGGCTGGTACCCGGCGTGCTGCCCGGCCTGCTGCTGCGGATAGCCGTACGCCGGCGAGGGGGCGGCCGGGCCCGGGGCCGGGGTGCCGTACGGGTTCGGAGCCGGGGCCGGCTGGTACGGCGTCTGCACGCTGCCCTGGACCGGCGGGGCGGTGTCGACCGGCGGGAACACCGCGGAGCCGACCCCCGCGCCGCTCGGCGCCTGGGCGCCCGGGACGATGCTGGGCGCCGTCGCCTGGAAGGAGGCCGCCACGCGCAGGCACTCGTCGCGCATGGACTCGGCGCTCGGGAAGCGTTCGTTGGGGTTCTTCTTCAGCGCGCGGGCGACCAGCGCGTCCACCGCCGGGGGCAGCGAACGGTTGACCGAGGAGGGCGCGACCGGCACCTCCTGCACATGCGCGTACGCGATGGCCAGCGGCGAGTCCGCGTCGAACGGCAGTCGCCCGGTGACCAGCTGGAACAGCATGATGCCGACCGAGTACAGGTCGGAGCGGGCGTCCACGCCGCGGCCCAGTGCCTGCTCGGGCGAGAGGTACTGCGGGGTGCCGACGACCATGCCCGTCTGGGTCATCGAGGTGACGCCGGACTGCATGGCACGGGCGATGCCGAAGTCCATGACCTTGACGACGCCGCGCTTGGTCACCATCACGTTGCCCGGCTTGATGTCGCGGTGGACCAGGCCCATCTCGTGGCTGATCTCCAGCGCGGCGAGCACGTCCGCGGTGACCTTCAGGGCCTGGTCGGCGGGCATCGCGCCCTGCCGGCGCACGTCCTCGTCGAGCACCGAGCCCAGCGGCCGGCCCTCGACGTACTCCATGACGATGTACGGCATCGGCGTGCCGTCCCCCGCGGTGGAGCCGTCGCCGGACAGCGTGTCCTCGCCGGTGTCGAAGACCGAGACGATGTTCGTGTGCGTGAGTTTCGCCACTGCCTGGGCCTCGCGGCGGAACCGCTCGCGGAACGCCGGTTCCCGGCCCAGCTCGGTGTGGAGCGTCTTGATCGCGACCTGGCGGTCGAGCACGGAGTCGTAGGCGAGGTGCACCGAGGCCATGCCGCCCTCGCCGAGCAAGTCGCGCAGCTGGTAGCGGCCGCCGGCCAGCGCTCGCCCCGCGAACCGGCCTTGCGCGCCGTCCTGGCTCATCTTCTGCGTCCCCCATGTGCGCGGCTGTGCGCGACGCCGGCGGCTGCCGCGTCCGCGCGGTCGGCTGTCCGTCGACGGTCCCTGGACCGGACCTGACCTGACCGCATGTCCGGATCTCGATGATCGAAAGTGTTATTCCCGGCCAAGTCTGCCCCAGGGCACCGACACGTCAAGCTCGGTGCCCGTTCCGTGACCGTACGCGAAGGAAGCGTCGCGGAAGCGTTACAGCGGACGTACGACCGGCACACGGAATTTGCACGACGGCGGCCGAGCGCGGTTTGATGGCCGGTCCGTCCCGGACCGGTGCCCGCGGCGAACCCGGACCGTCGGCTTGCGCCGAGCCTGTAGCGTGGCCGACGGAGACCGTGACAACACCGCGCACCGCGGGCAGAAACGACGGCGAGGACTGATGGCACAGACGCAGCGCGCCCAGGGCCCGTCCGACCCCGAGGCGTCTGGCGGCGGCGGTATGTCGGACGCGCCGGAGTTGTGGGGCAACGGCGGCCTGGTCGGCGACGGCCGCTACCGGCTGACGCGCAGGCTCGGCCGCGGCGGCATGGCCGAGGTGTTCGCGGCCGAGGACGTGCGCCTGGGGCGCACCGTCGCGGTCAAGCTGCTCCGCGCGGACCTGGCCGAGGACCCGGTCTCCAAGGCCCGCTTCACGCGCGAGGCCCAGTCGGTCGCCGGCCTCAACCACCATGCGATCGTGGCCGTCTACGACTCCGGCGAGGACTTCGTCGGCGGTCAGTCGGTGCCGTACATCGTGATGGAGCTGGTCGAGGGCCGCACCATCCGCGACCTGCTGCTCAACGCGGAGGCGCCGGGTCCCGAGCAGGCGCTGATCATCGTCTCCGGTGTCCTTGAGGCCCTCGCCTACTCGCACCAGCACGGCATCGTGCACCGCGACATCAAGCCCGCCAACGTCATCATCACCGACAACGGTGCCGTGAAGGTGATGGACTTCGGCATCGCGCGCGCCCTGCACGGGGCGTCCACGACGATGACGCAGACCGGCATGGTCATGGGCACCCCGCAGTACCTCTCCCCCGAACAGGCGCTCGGCAAGGCCGTCGACCACCGGTCCGACCTGTACGCCACCGGCTGCCTGCTGTACGAACTCCTCGCGCTGCGGCCCCCGTTCACCGGCGAGACCCCGCTGTCGGTGGTCTACCAGCACGTCCAGGACCTGCCGGTGCCGCCGTCGACGACCTCGCAGGGCGCCTGCCCGCCCGAACTCGACGGCCTGGTCATGCGGTCGCTCGCCAAGGAGCCCGACGACCGTTTCCAGACGGCCGAAGAGATGCGCGGAATGGTCCAGTACGCGCTCCAGATGCTCTACGACCAGGGCGGCCACACCGGCACCTGGAACACCGGCCCGGTGGCCGCGCCCGACGGCCGGCACACCCCGGCGGCCGGTTTCGCCGGCACGACGGTGATGCCGCACCACGGCGACGGCCAGGCCGGCACCACGCAGATCCCGCAGCCGATCCTGCCCGCGGGGTACGGCAACGGCGACGACGGCGGCTTCGAGGGACACGGCAACCAGGGCAGCGGCCGGGGCAAGCTGTGGATCCTCGCCGTGCTGGCCGTGATCGCCATCGCGGCGGGCGTGGCGCTGGCCCTGCACAGCAGCGGCGACAAGGGCGGTGGCGGCGGCACCGGCACGACCGAGTCGCCCGCGGCCACCCAGTCCGCCGAGGACCAGCAGCCCAGTTCCTCCACGACCGACAAGCCGGCCGGCCGGCCCTCGGACCACTCGGCGGAGACCGGCTCGGGTTCGGGCGGCTCCGGGTGGGACTACACGCCGTCGCACCGGCCGTCGTGGACACCGTCCCGGACGCCGTCGGACGACACGTCCGACCAGCCGTCGGGCGAGCCCAGCTCGCACGAGGTGTCCAGCCCGCCCCCGCAGACGCAGTCCCCGGGCAACGGCGGCAGCCAGGGCGGCAACGGCACGCCGACCCAGGGGACCGACCAGGGCACCAGCAGCGGCAGCGGCGACACCAGCGGGACGACGGCCGGTGCCGCCGGCCCCGGGGGCGACAGCAACGGCTGACCGACCCCCACGCGCGCGTGGAGCCTCGACGGGGCGCCACGCGCGCGTGGCGTATCGGCGGGCCGCAGCAACACCCCCTCTCGCCGGCGCCCCCCTCCCCGCGCACTGTGCCGGCTGTGCTCACCGCGTTCACCGTGCTCCCCTCGCTCACTCCGCGAAGGCCCCGCACACCGCGTCGTACTCCCGTGTCCACCACACCACCAGGGCCGACGCGGCCGGGAACTGGGGATCGGCGCGGGTGTCGCCGCGCTCGTAGTGCCAGCGCAGCATCCAGAAGTCGTTCAGGCGTTCCCACCACACGCGGTGCACCGCGGCGGCCAGCTCGGAGGGCGTGGCCCCGGCCGCGCGCCGGTACACGCGCGCGTACGCCGCGATCTTCGCCAGGTCCAGGGTGCCGTCCGGCCGGACGAAGAAGATCGCGGCCGCCCGTACCGCCTCCTCCGCGCGGGGCTGTACGCCGAGCCGGTCCCAGTCGACGATCGCGGCCGGGGCGTCCCCCTGGTAGAGCACGTTGTAGGGATGGAAGTCGCCGTGCACCCAGCCCACCGGGCCGCCGGGGGGCGGTCGGCGGTCGGCGTGCTGCTCAAGGAGCGTGCGGCGCTCCAGGAGCCGGTGCCGGGCCAGTTCGTCGAAGGCGTCCGGCGGCCGGTGGCGGTGGACGTGGCCGAGCAGGTCGTCGATCAGGGCGAGCGTGTCGGCCGGGTCCGCGCTGCGGACGGGGTGCGGGCTCGTGGCGGGGCGGGTGCGTCCCTTCGGGGGCATCACGCGCTCCAGGCAGGCGTGCACGGCGCCCAGGAGCGCGCCGAGGCGGGCGCACTGGCCGGTGGTGAGCTGGCCGCCGTGCCGGTGCCGGCCGTCGATCCACGGGTAGAGGGCGTAGGCGTGGCCGCCGATGACGGCGACCGTGCGGCCGTCCCGGCCCGCCAGCGCCGGTGCCACCGGGACCCCGAGATCGGCGAGGCGCTGGGTGGCGCGGTGCCGGCGGGCGATCGACGCGGGGTCGGCGGTGTCGGGGTCGAAGTGGTGCTTGAGGAAGTAGCGGCCACGGGTCGTGCACAGGCGGTAGCCGCGGTTGAGCAGCCCCTGGTCGACCGGCTCGCAGGTGACGGCGGAACCGGCGGCGTACTGGCGCAGCAGGGCACTCAGAGGGGGCGCGTGGGGCACAGAGGGTGGTACACATGAGCGCGGCACGCGGCAGATGCTAGGGCAACGGACGGGGCTGTGAGCTGGGGCTTGTCACAGACAGTCGTCAGTAGTCGCTTTCGGTCACAGGAGATCACGGTGCGGTTCTCCCTTCGTCCCGGTTTCAGGGCCCTCGGCCGCCCGGCGGCGTCCTTCGTCAAGAGCGGTTCCGGCCACTCGTGAACTCTTCCCGACTACGGGGTGACCGGGATAACGTGCCGGTGTTCCGGCCCCCTGCAAGGCTGTGACCAGCGGCTGCCCCGAATGCCCGGCGAGGTACTTGGACGTCCAAGCGAAAGTACTTGGAAATCCAAGGAAACACGCAGGTCAGGAGGGGTTTCCCAGAAATGTGGAGCACTGGGTAACGTGACTGTTGCAGGGCGCTCGCCGGGGCACCTGTCACGCCTGTTCCCGGCCGAGTGGCACCCACCCCGTGCCCCGTGGTCCAAAACAGGTGAGCCTCCCCCAAGCTCTGACGAGCAGGGGGGACCCCCAGGCCCACCGGCAACCCCGGGGGCCGGACCGACGGAGGAGCACACGTGACCGAGGAGAGCACTGCCGCGCGTACACCGCGACGCAGCGCCGGGAGCAAGGCCGGGACGTCCGGCACGAAGGCGGCCGGCACCAAGGCGGCCGGCACCACCGGCACCAAGCGCACGACCCGCACCACCAGCACGACCGCCAAGAAGGGCACGCGAGCCGCGGACGGTGCCGAGCCCGGCCTCGTGCAGCTGCTGACGCCCGAGGGCAGGCGCGTCAAGAACGCCGAGTACGACCGGTACGTCGCCGGCATCACCGCCGAGGAGCTGCGCGGGCTGTACCGCGACATGGTGCTCACCCGGCGCTTCGACGCCGAGGCCACCGCCCTGCAGCGCCAGGGCGAGCTGGGCCTGTGGGCCTCGCTGCTCGGCCAGGAGGCCGCCCAGATCGGCTCCGGCCGCGCCCTGCACGACGACGACTACGTCTTCCCGACCTACCGCGAGCACGGCGTCGCCTGGTGCCGCGGCGTCGACCCGGCCAACCTGCTGGGCATGTTCCGCGGCGTGAACAACGGCGGGTGGGACCCCAACAGCAACAACTTCCACCTGTACACGATCGTCATCGGCTCGCAGACGCTGCACGCCACCGGCTACGCGATGGGCGTCGCCAAGGACGGCGCGGACTCGGCGGTCATCGCCTACTTCGGCGACGGCGCCTCCAGCCAGGGCGACGTCGCGGAGTCCTTCACCTTCTCCGCGGTCTACAACGCCCCGGTGGTCTTCTTCTGCCAGAACAACCAGTGGGCGATCTCCGAGCCGACCGAGAAGCAGACCCGCGTGCCGCTCTACCAGCGCGCGCAGGGCTACGGCTTCCCCGGCGTGCGCGTCGACGGCAACGACGTGCTGGCCTGCCTCGCGGTCACCAAGTGGGCGCTGGAGCGCGCCCGCGCCGGAGAGGGCCCGACCCTGGTCGAGGCGTACACGTACCGCATGGGCGCCCACACCACCTCCGACGACCCCACCCGCTACCGCCACGACGACGAGCGGGCCGCCTGGGAGGCGAAGGACCCGATCCTGCGTCTTCGCCGCCACCTGGAGTCCGCAAACCACGCGGACGAGGGATTCTTCGCGGAACTCGACGCGGAGAGCGAGGCGTTGGGAAGACGAGTGCGCGAAGCGGTCCGCGGCATGCCCGACCCGGACCACTTCGCCATCTTCGAGAACGTGTACGCGGACGGGCACGCGCTCGTCGACGAGGAGCGCGCCCAGTTCGCCGCCTACCAGGCGTCGTTCGCGGATGAAGGGGGTCACTGATGGCCGAGAAGATGGCGATGGCCAAGGCCATCAACGAGTCGCTGCGCCACGCCCTGGAAGCGGACCCCAAGGTCCTCGTCATGGGTGAGGACGTGGGCAAGCTCGGCGGCGTGTTCCGGGTGACGGACGGCCTGCAGAAGGACTTCGGCGAGAGCCGCGTCATCGACACCCCGCTCGCCGAGTCCGGCATCGTCGGCACGGCGATCGGCCTGGCCCTGCGCGGCTACCGCCCGGTGGTCGAGATCCAGTTCGACGGTTTCGTCTTCCCGGCCTACGACCAGATCGTCACCCAGCTGGCGAAGATGCACGCCCGCTCGCTGGGCAAGGTCAAGATGCCGGTCGTCGTCCGCATCCCCTACGGCGGCGGCATCGGCGCGGTGGAGCACCACTCGGAGTCGCCCGAGGCCCTCTTCGCCCACGTGGCGGGCCTGAAGATCGTCTCCCCGTCCAACGCGTCGGACGCGTACTGGATGATGCAGCAGGCCATCCAGAGCGACGACCCGGTGATCTACTTCGAGCCCAAGCGGCGCTACTGGGACAAGGCCGAGGTCGACGCCGAGGCCATTCCCGCCCCGCTGCACAAGGCGCAGGTCGTCCGCGAGGGCACCGACCTCACCCTGGCGGCGTACGGCCCGATGGTGAAGCTCTGCCAGGAGGCCGCCGCCGCGGCGGCCGAGGAGGGCAAGTCCCTGGAGGTGCTGGACCTGCGGTCGGTCTCCCCGCTGGACTTCGACTCGGTCCAGGCATCGGTGGAGAAGACCGGCCGCCTGGTCGTGGTCCACGAGGCCCCGGTGTTCTTCGGCTCCGGCGCGGAGATCGCCGCCCGCATCACCGAGCGCTGCTTCTACCACCTGGAGGCCCCCGTCCTGCGGGTCGGCGGCTACCACGCGCCGTACCCGCCGGCGCGCCTGGAGGAGTCCTACCTGCCGGACCTGGACCGCGTGCTCGACGCCGTCGACCGCTCGCTGGCGTACTGAGGGAGAGGGTCGTGACGACGATGACGGATGGTGCGTCCGTACGCGAGTTCAAGATGCCGGACGTCGGCGAGGGGCTGACCGAGGCCGAGATCCTCAAGTGGTACGTCCAGCCCGGTGACACCGTCACCGACGGCCAGGTCGTCTGCGAGGTCGAGACGGCCAAGGCGGCCGTGGAACTGCCCATCCCCTACGACGGCGTGGTCCACGAGCTGCGTTTTCCCGAGGGGACCACGGTGGACGTGGGCACGGCCATCATCGCGGTGGCCGTCGGCGGCGGTGCGGCCGCCTCCGCCCCGGCCCAGGCCGAGGTACCGGCCCAGGCCGCGCCCGCGGCCGAGGAGGAGCCGGAGGCACAGCCGCAGGGCCGCCAGCCCGTCCTGGTGGGCTACGGCGTCTCGACGTCCGCCACCAGGCGCCGCCCGCGCAAGGGCGCGGCGGCCCCGGCGGACCAGGCGGCCGGCGCGCCCCAGGCCGAGCTGAACGGGCACGGCGCGCAGCCCGCCCCCGCCGTGCCGGCCCGGCCGCTGGCGAAGCCGCCGGTGCGCAAGCTGGCCAAGGACCTCGGCGTCGACCTGGCGACCGTGGTCCCCTCGGGTCCGGACGGTGTCATCACCCGCGAGGACGTCCACGCGGCGGCGGCCCCGGCACGGCCGGGGACACCGGAACCGGCCGCGCCCCAGGCCCCGGTTGCTCCGGCGGCCCGGCCCGCCGCGGCACCGGTGCCGTCGTACGACACGGGCCGGGAGACCCGTACGCCGGTCAAGGGGGTCCGCAAGGCCACGGCGGCGGCGATGGTCGGCTCCGCGTTCACTGCCCCGCACGTCACGGAGTTCGTGACGGTGGACGTGACGCGGACGATGAAGCTGGTCGAGGAGCTGAAGCAGGACAAGGAGTTCACGGGCCTGCGCGTGAACCCGCTGCTGCTGATCGCCAAGGCCCTCCTGGTGGCCGTCAAGCGCAACCCGGACATCAACGCGTCCTGGGACGAGGCGAACCAGGAGATCGTGCTCAAGCACTACGTCAACCTGGGCATCGCCGCGGCCACCCCCCGGGGCCTGATCGTCCCCAACATCAAGGACGCCCACGCCCGGACGCTCCCGCAGCTGGCCGCGTCCCTGGGCGAGCTGGTCTCCACGGCCCGCGAGGGGAAGACCTCCCCGGCGGCGATGCAGGGCGGCACGATCACGATCACCAACGTCGGCGTCTTCGGCGTCGACACGGGCACGCCGATCCTCAACCCCGGCGAGTCCGCGATCCTCGCGATCGGCGCGATCAAGCTCCAGCCCTGGGTCCACAAGGGCAAGGTCAAGCCCCGGCAGGTCACCACCCTCGCCCTCTCCTTCGACCACCGACTGGTCGACGGCGAGCTGGGCTCCAAGGTCCTGGCGGACGTGGCCGCGATCCTGGAACAGCCGAAGCGGTTGATCACCTGGGCCTGACGGCTCGGATCGGCTAGTCTCAGCGACCTGGAGGGGTCGGCCGCAACTATGTCTTGCGACCGGCCCCTCCGCTCGTGTCCGGCTCAGGCCTGGCCGAGCACGTACACGGGAGCGCCGTCCTTCGCCGCGCCGCGCGAACGGATGCAGGCGTGCTTGCGCAGCATCCGCAGGCATTCGTTGACCCGGCGCACCGGCAGGCCCGTGCGGGCCGCGATCGATTCGAGCGGCTGGCGCAGTTCGCCCTCCTCGACGAGCACCGGGGCGATCACCACGGCCACCGTCCACACGTCCCCGGTGACGGACAACCGCTGTCGCCAGTCGGCCAGTACGGACTCGGTGGTGGGGCCGGTGGGGCGTACGCCGGGGGCGCGCGCCGGCGCGGGCGACTGGAGGGCCAGGGTGTCGAGCCGGTCCGCGATGCGTCCCATGGCCTGGGCGATGGCCTGCTGGGCGGCGAGCGTGGCGTGCTGCGCGGCCAGCATCTCCTTCTGCACCGCGAGCGATTCACGCTGTGCGGACGCAATCTCCTCGTCGACCTGGAGGTTGTGCGCCTCCAGCCGGACGATGGCGTCGGCGACCTGCTCCGGCATGGCGTACGCGATCGGTGCCCCGGGGGCGGCGGGCTGCACCTCGGCTTCCGCCAGGGTGTAGGACCCCTCGCGCTGAACGGCCTCGATCACCTCGGCGACCCACTGTCTGAAGGGCGCGCAGGCGGCTTTCGTGCAGGCGTTGACGAGGAGGATCAGACCTTGGAGATCGATGAGATTCAGGTCTCGACGCCACTCTCTGCCTGCGGGAACGCTGAGACCGTAAGTTCCGGTGACGGTCTCGAGAATCTCTCGGTGCCCATCGGGAACGTGATCGGAGAGCGCCTGCCTGGAGTTGCTGTGACCCAACCGCTTGCAGACGTCCACCGCCGGGAACCAGTGGGTGCCGTCCGGCATCGTGAGCCGGCGGATCCTCGACCCCGTGGCCGCGTACACGAAGTCACTGATGTCGATCGCCCCGTGCCGCTGGGCCGGCTGGGGCTTCTTGCTGGGTTCGTTCATGTGAACCACCTCCGCTGCGGAAGGTAGAGCGCGCAAATCCGCATATGCCAGCAGAGATGCTGATGTTCATGATTGCGAGGGGACTTCCTCGATTCCGCTGCGGGGGAGGGCCGGAGTGTGCATGACCGGGACGCGAAGGGGCCCGCCGCTGTTCCGCAGCGGCGGGCCCCTTTGGTGCGCGGCCGGCTCAGCCGAGGCGGGCGAAGCCGTAGTTCAGGATCCTGGTCGCGTCCGTCGCACGCTGGTTGACGGAGGTGGAGGCCAGGACCGTGCCGATGACGGTCTTGTTGCCCTTGGTGGCGGCGAAGACGAGGCAGTACTTGGCCTCGGGGCCGGAGCCGGTCTTCACGCCGATGGCGCCGCGGTAGCTGCCGAGCAGGGTGTTGGTGTTCGTCCACGTCGCCATCGAGCGGGTGCTGCCCGTCCTGGTGATGGTCTTGGCGCGGTACGACTTGGTCTTGACGATCGAGCGGAACGTGGAGTTGCGCATCGCGCTGCTAGCGATCTTCGTCAGGTCGCGGGGCGTCGAGTAGTTCTTGCCCCGGCCGATGCCGTCGAACGAGTCGAAGTGCGTGTTCTTCAGCTTGAGGTCGTTCGCGGCGGAGTTCATCTTGCCGACGAAGGACTTGACCCGGGCGTCACGGGTCTTGCCGGAGCCGAACTTGTCGGCCAGCGCGTAGGCGGCGTCGCAGCCCGAGGGCAGCATCAGCCCGTACAGGAGCTGACGCACGGTCACCTTGTCGCCGACGATCAGGTGGGCCTGGGAGGCGTTGTTGCGCACGACGTAGTCGCTGTACGCCTTCTGGATGGTGACCTTGGCGTTGAGGTCGAGGTTCCGCTGCGCCAGCACGACCTTGGCGGTCATGATCTTCGTCGTGGAGCCGGTGGACAGCCGGGTGTCGGCCTTCTTCGCGTACAGCGTCGAGCCGTTCGCGTTGTTCATCGCGTAGCCGCCCTTCGCCGCGATCGACGGCGTGGCGACGGCCTGGGCGGGCGCGGCGGTCAAGGCGCCCGCGGCGAGCACGGCCCCGGTGGTCAGGGCGACGGCTGCGGCTCTGCGGAGGCGGTTGGCCTGGATGCCGGTTTTCAAGTGAGATACCCCGATTATGTCGAATGCCCCTATGGCGCGGCCGAGTTGAGTGCCCACGGAGGGGGCCGCGTTTATAGGACACGTAACTAGCACAGTTGGTTGTCCCCGGGGCGGGGGAAATTCCGTGAAGTCGGCGGGCGGTCCGCATGGTGGACGGCGCACGTCATGCGTACGTGTTGTATCTATTCTGTCGGCATGAGCCTGGCAGTGAAGCAGCCCCCCGCCGCCGACCGCGTGTACACCCACGTCAAGCAAGCCGTCCTCGACCGCCGCTACGAGGGCGGCACCCTGCTGACCGAGGGCGAGCTGGCCGAGGCCGTCGGCGTGTCGCGCACCCCGGTCCGCGAGGCGCTGCTGCGGCTGGAGGCCGAAGGCCTCCTCAGGCTCTACCCGAAGAAGGGAGCGCTCGTCCTGCCGGTCTCCGCCCAGGAGATCGCGGACGTCGTCGAGACCCGGCAGCTGGTCGAGGAACACGCGGCCCGCAAGGCCGTGCCCGCCCCGGCCGGGCTCATCGAGCGGCTGGAGGAACTGCTGGAGCAGCAGAAGGCGCAGGCCGCCGCCGGCGACCTCACCGCCGCCTCCGTCACCGACCGCTGCTTCCACGCCGAGATCGTCCGCAGCGGCGGCAACGAGATCCTCTCCCGCCTCTACGACCAGCTGCGCGACCGCCAACTGCGCATGGGGGTGGCCGTCATGCACTCCCACCCGGACCGGATCGCCAAGACGCTCGCCGAACACGAGGAGATCCTGGACGCGCTGCGCTCGGGCGACGCGGAGAAGGCCGTCGACGTCGTCCACCGGCACGTCAGCTGGTTCTCCCACCTGGCACGGGGTGAGGTCCGATGAGTTCCACGTCGCACACGACGGCCGCCGTCTCCCTGCCCGGCGACCCGCCGGGCGGCCGGCGGGCCGTGGCCGTATGGTGCACGGGCGTCGCCGTCTACTTCGTCGCGGTCATCTTCCGCACCTCGCTGGGCGTCGCCGGACTCGACGCGGCGGACCGCTTCCACGTGGGCGCCTCCGCGCTGTCCACCTTCTCGATCCTCCAGCTCCTCGTCTACGCGGGCATGCAGATACCCGTCGGCCTGCTCGTCGACCGGCTCGGCACCAAGAAGGTGCTGGGCATCGGCGTGGTGCTGTTCACGGCCGGTCAGCTCGGCTTCGCCTTCTCGCCGTCGTACGGCACCGCGCTCGCCTCCCGGGCGCTGCTCGGCTGCGGTGACGCCATGACCTTCATCAGCGTGCTGCGGCTGGGCACCCGGTGGTTCCCCGCCCGGCGCGGGCCGCTGGTCGCCCAGCTCGCCGGACTCGTCGGCATGGCGGGCAACCTGGTCTCCACGCTGGTGCTGGCCCGGCTGCTGCACGGGCTCGGCTGGACGCAGGCCTTCGCGGGCAGCGCGCTGGCCGGTGTGGTGGTGCTGGTGCTGCTGGTCCTCTTCCTGAAGGACCACCCCGAGGGCCACGAACCGGCGCCCCTGCCGCACCAGGGCGCCGCCTACGTCCGCGGGCAGATCGCCGCCTCCTGGCGCGAGCCGGGCACCCGGCTCGGGATGTGGGTGCACTTCACCACCCAGTTCCCGGCGATGGTGTTCCTGCTGCTGTGGGGCCTGCCCTTCCTGGTGGAGGCGCAGGGCCTGTCCCGCGGGACGGCGGGGGAGCTGCTCACGCTCGTCGTCCTGTCGAACATGGCCGTCGGCCTCGTCTACGGGCAGATCGTCGCCCGGCACCACGCGGCGCGGCTGCCGCTGGCGCTCGGCACGGTCGCGGCGACGGCGGCGATGTGGGCGGCGACGCTGCTGTACCCCGGTGAGCGGGCGCCGATGTGGCTCCTCGTGGTGCTGTGCGCGGTGCTCGGCGCGTGCGGGCCCGCCTCGATGATCGGGTTCGACTTCGCCCGGCCGGCGAACCCGGCCGAGCGGCAGGGGACCGCGTCCGGCATCACCAACATGGGTGGTTTCGTCGCCTCGATGACGACACTGCTCGCGATCGGTGTGCTGCTGGACGCCACGGGGGACGACTACGCGGTCGCCTTCTCCGCGGTGTTCGTGCTCCAGGCGCTCGGCGTCAGCCAGATCCTGAGGCTGCGCGGGCGCGCGGCGCGCAGGGAACGGGAGCGCCTGGTGGCGAGCCGGGTCGAGACCGTGCACGTGCCCGCCTGAGGCGCGGCCGGCCCGGGCGGCGGTTTTCCGGCGTCCTCAGCGCGTCACCGCGAAGTTCCGCAGGATCGCCGCCGTCAGCTCCGGGTCGCCCTCCGTCTTCACCCGGTCCGTCACCGCCTCCGGTGCGACACGGCCGCAGGCCAGGCGGACGTACGTCTCCCAGTCGAGGGTGAGGGTCGCCGCCGGGCCCAGCGCGGGCGCGGTCTCCAGGGTGCCGCGGCCCTGGATGTCGACGCGGATCGTCCGCAGGAACTCCACCGGCCCGTGCACGTCGAAGACGATCGCCGAACTGCGCGGCGCGTCCGCCCTGACCGCGACGACGTCCGGGAGGGCGTCGAGCAGGTGGTCGCGGGCCACGTACGCGCCGGGCGAGTCGAGGTTTCCGGGGCGGCCGAGGGCGGCGCGCAGGTCCTGCTCGTGCACCCAGATGTCGAACGCCCGGTAGCGCATCGACTCCTCCAGGGTGATCTCCGCGCCCAGCGGACCGCGCACCTTGGTCCCCGGGTCGCGCGACTCGCCCCGCAGCTGGCGGTTGCGGCGGATGACCGTGTACTCCAGCTCGGACGTCATCTCCGGTGCCGTGTGGTGGCGGCGGACGTCGACCTGCATCTCCATGTAGCGCTGGTGCTCGTCGGTGACGTGGAACAGGTCGCGCGGCAGGGAGTGGATGGGGCGGGGATCGCCGAGCGCCTCGCAGTCCAACCCGATGACGTGCGAGACGACGTCGCGCACGGACCAGCCGGGGCATGGGGTCCGCCGGTTCCACTCGCCCTCCACGAGCGGCTGCACCAGCTCGGATATCGCCTCGACGGAGTGGGTCCAGGCATCGGCGTAGGGCTGGAGGGTGGGATGCAGACTCACGGAACGGGACCCCTCGGCGGTCGGTACACGGTCAGGTTGTGGCGGCATTGCCAGTGGGGAGTGGCGGCGGTCGGCGGGCGGCTCGGACTCCCCCGAACTCTCGCTCCGCTTCGAGCAGGGGGGGATCCCCAAGTTACGCTGCTGTGAGGCACCCCGGCAGTGCTTTCGTGTGACGATCGTAGGCCCGCCGGGACAACTCGATTGCCAGGACGGTGGTAGTGTGCGCGCCTCGCTGATCCAGATCGCCGTGGACGAGGGCGAATCGGTCGTTTCGCGGCGGCGGCGGGCGGCCGCCCTGGTGCGCGAACAGGCGGGAGCCGGCCTCGTCGTCCTGCCTGAGCTGTGGACCACCGGGGCCTTCGCCTTCGAGGCGTTCGCCGGTGAGGCCGAGCCCCTGGACGGGCCGACGCACGAGGCGATGGGGCAGGCGGCACGCGACGCGGGCGTGTGGCTGCACGCGGGCTCCATCCCGGAACGGGACACCGACGGCACCCTCTACAACACGTCCCTCGTCTTCTCACCCTCCGGTGACCTGGCCGCCGCCTACCGCAAGATCCACCGCTTCGGCTTCGACAAGGGCGAGGCGGTGCTGATGGGCGCCGGACGGGAGCTGGTGACGGTCCCGCTGCCGGAGACGACCCTCGGCGTGGCGACCTGCTACGACCTCCGCTTCCCTGAACTGTTCCGCGGCCTCGTCGACGCGGGCGCCGAGACCCTGGTGGTCCCGGCGGGCTGGCCGGAGCGCCGCCGGGCGCACTGGACGCTGCTGGCCCGCGCGCGGGCGGTGGAGAACCAGGCGTTCGTGCTCGCCTGCGGAACGGCCGGGACCCACGCGGGAGTTCCGCAGGCCGGTCACTCGATCGTGGTGGACCCGTGGGGCGAGGTGCTGGCGGAGGCCGCGGCGGGCGAGGAGGTCCTGAGCGTCGAGATCGACCCTTCCCGGGTCGCCGCGACCCGGGAACAGTTCCCCGCCCTCAAGGACAGGGTCCTCTGAGCCGCCCTCAGGCCTCGTCCCGCTCCTTCTCCGCCAGGTGGATCACACACACCGCCACCGCGATCAGCAGCGCCGGGTCCGCGTCGTCCCGTACGACGTCGACGCCGTAGGTCTCCACGACGCTCAGCCACCGCCGGGAGATCACCGCCAGCAGTTCCCCGTCGTACTCCACGGCGAACTCCCGGTCGAGGATCTTGCCGCTGACGTCCAGCTCCGTGCCGTCGACCAGGGCGACCCGGTAGTGGTTGCGCAGCAGCGACAGCCGCTTGCGCCGGATCTTCGCCAGGGCCTCCCCGCCCCGCTCGATCACCATCGTCTCCCGCAGGGAGAACATCTTCTGGTGGATGTCGATCAGGACCCGGCCGCGGGCGTCCTTCAGCTCGAAGGTGTCCCGCAGCCGCATGGCCTTGCCGTCGACGAGGAAGACCTTGTCTCCGTGCTCGTCCTCGATCCAGTAGTCGTCACCGATGCCGAGGATCCGGTCGCGTACGAGGAATCTCATGCCCTTACCGCTTCCCCGGCCGGGCCGGGGCGTACCGTCCGCACGCTCACACGCCGTAACCGTCGGTGTAGCCGTCCCGGGGCCCGTGGTGGTGGCGTTCCTCCTCGACGACCGTTGTGGAGGGCGGGACCATCACGCGGCGGCGCCGGGCGATGCTGCTGAACGTCGTGACGCCGATCACGCCCACGATCATCAGGATGACGCCGACCATGTGCAGGTTGACCCCCTGCATGTGCCAGTCGGTCGCGAACGTGAGGATGGCTCCCACGGCGATGAGGATGATGCACCCGCCGAGGCCCATGACTGTCGCCTCCTACTCCGGTGTCAGGTCCGGTGGTTCCGGCCCGTCCGGTCCCTTCCGGTCAACTCCGGGTACCCGCAAGCCGGGTGAGCATGCGGCGGCGATGGCCCATGGGTCCTCGCGCTCAGCCCTCCAGGAACGCCGCCAGCGCGTTGGCCAGCAGGAACGGGTCGTCCGCCGCGCACAGTTCGCGGGCGCTGTGCATGGAGAGGATGGCCACGCCGATGTCGACGGTCCTGATGCCGTGCCGGGCCGCGGTGATCGGACCGATCGTCGTGCCGCACGGCATGGAGTTGTTGGAGACGAAGGACTGGAAGGGGACGCCCGCCTTCTCGCAGGCCGCCGCGAACACCGCCCGGCCCGAACCGTCGGTGGCGTAGCGGTTGTTGACGTTGACCTTCAGGATCGGGCCGCCGCCCGCGCGCGGGTGGTGCGTCGGGTCGTGGCGCTCGGCGTAGTTGGGGTGCACGGCGTGGCCCGTGTCGGAGGACAGGCAGACGGTGCCCGCGAAGGCGCGCGCCCGGTCCTCGTACGACCCGCCGCGCGCGAACACCGAGCGCTCCAGGACCGAACCGAGCAGCGGGCCGTCCGCGCCCGTGTCGGACTGGGAGCCGTTCTCCTCGTGGTCGAAGGCGGCCAGGACCGGGATGCAGGGCAGGTCCTGGCCGCTGGTCGCCACCGCGGCCAGGGCGGCGGTGCCGGCGTGCACGGAGAGCAGGTTGTCCATGCGCGGCCCGGCCATCAGCTCGCGGTCGCGGCCCAGGTAGGCGGGGGCTTCCACGGAGTGGGTCATCAGGTCCCAGCCGGTGACCTCGCCGGCCGGCAGGCCCGCCTCCTGCTCCAGGAAGGCGATGAGGTCGCCGTCGCGGACGTCGTCGCCGAGGCCCCACACCGGCTGGAGGTGGCGCTGCTTGTCCAGCTTGAGCCCCTCGGTGGACACCGAGCGGTCCAGGTGGATGGCGAGCTGGGGGACGCGCAGCAGCGGGCGGTCGACGTTCACCAGGCGGGTGGAGCCGTCGCGGAGGGTGAGCCGCCCGGCCAGGCCCAGGTCGCGGTCGAGCCAGGAGTTCATCAGCGGGCCGCCGTAGATCTCCACGGCGACCTGGCGCCAGCCGTGCGCCCCGGTGTCGGGCAGCGGCTTGACGCGCAGGTTGGGCGAGTCGGTGTGCGCGCCGACGATGCGGAACGGGGTGTGCGGGGCGGCGTCCTCGGGCACGTACCAGGCGATGACCGCGCCGCCGCGCAGCACGAACTTCCCGCCCTTCGTGCCGTCCCACGCGTCCGTCTCGGCGACCTGCCTGAAGCCGGCCTTCTCCAGCCGCTCGGCGGCGTTGGCCACGGCGTGGTACGGAGACGGGCTCGCCGCCAGGAAGGACATCAGGTCGTCGGTGTGGCCGCGGTCGAAGGGCCGGTTCGTACTCATGGGTTCACCTTAACCACGCCGAGG
>NZ_JBHJUW010000160.1:0-17696 GCF_042268205.1 Streptomyces sp. NPDC056160 | reverse complement strand
GGACGCCGGGTGCCCTTTCGCGCGCTCCGCTCCGCCATGGGGCGTGCGAGGTCGTCCCAGCGCGTATGCCCTCCCGGCGCACGTTAGGTAAACTAAGCAAAGCAACACAACGCAACAAGATCCTCAGGTGCGCCGGGAAGTCTGGTCGGCATGTGCTCAGCGCTGCCCACCGACCGGAGGTTCCCGTGGCCACCCCCCGCTCCCGCGCCGCCCGCAAAGTCCTCGGACGCCTGTCCCTGCCGGAGCGGAACTTCGTCGCCGACGCCCTGCGCACCGAGACCGTGGGCGGTGTCCTGCTGCTGCTCGCGGCGATCGCCGCGATCGTCTGGGCGAACATCCCCGCCCTGCACGCCGGCTACGAGAGCGTCGGCCACTTCCGCTTCGGCCCCTCCGCCCTCGGCCTCGACCTGTCCGTGGCGCACTGGGCCGCCGACGGGCTCCTCGCCGTCTTCTTCTTCGTCGCCGGCATCGAACTCAAGCGGGAACTGGTCGCGGGCGATCTGCGGGACCCCAGAGCCGCCGTCCTGCCGGTGGTCGCCGCCCTGTGCGGCATGGCGGCCCCCGCGGCGGTGTACGCCCTCACCAACCTCACCGGCGGCGGCTCGCTCGGCGGCTGGGCGGTGCCGACCGCGACCGACATCGCCTTCGCGCTGGCCGTGCTCGCGGTCATCGGCACCTCCCTGCCCAGCGCGCTGCGCGCCTTCCTGCTCACCCTCGCCGTCGTCGACGACCTGTTCGCCATCCTGATCATCGCGGTCTTCTTCACCGACCACCTGAACTTCGCCGCCCTCGCCGGAGCGGTCGTGGGCCTGGCCGTCTTCTGGCTGCTGCTGCGCAAGGGTGTGCGCGGGTGGTACGTGTACGTGCCGCTCGCACTCGTCATCTGGGGGCTGATGTACAACAGCGGCGTGCACGCCACCATCGCGGGCGTCGCGATGGGCCTGATGCTGCGCTGCACCACCCGCGAGGGCGAGGAGCACTCGCCCGGCGAGCACATCGAGCATCTCGTACGCCCCCTGTCGGCGGGCCTGGCCGTCCCCCTGTTCGCACTGTTCAGCGCGGGCGTCTCCGTCTCCGGCGGAGCGCTGGCCGACGTGTTCACCCGCCCCGAGACGCTCGGTGTCGTACTCGGTCTGGTCGTCGGCAAGACGGTGGGCATCTTCGGCGGGACCTGGCTCACCGCCCGGTTCACCAAGGCGTCGCTCAGCGACGATTTGGCCTGGGCCGACGTCTTCGCCCTCGCCACGCTCGCCGGGATCGGCTTCACCGTCTCCCTGCTCATCGGCGAACTGGCCTTCCAGGGCGACGCGACGCTGACCGACGAGGTCAAGGCCGCCGTCCTCACCGGCTCGGTCGTCGCGGCGGCGCTCGCGACCGTGCTCCTCAAGATACGGAACGCGAGATACCGCAAGTTGTGCGAGGCCGAGGAGCGCGACGACGACCTCGACGGCATCCCGGACGTGTACGAGGAGGACGACCCCGCCTACCACCTGCGCATGGCGGCGATCCTCGAACGCAAGGCCGCCGAACACCGTCGGATCGCCACCCGCAAGGAGGCCGAACGGGCAGGGCGGCTTGCGGAAGTGCAGGGCGGGGCAGGCGAGCAGAACGACAGTCCGGCATGATCTGACGGGACGGTACAAAAACTCGGACCGTTCCCGGAACGCAGAGTCAGGCAGAAGAGGGAGACCGCGATGAGCGCACCCGACGGCAGCCCGGTCGGCGCCGAACGCAGCATCGGCCAGCTGTTCGCCTCGGCGACGGCGGAGATGTCGGCGCTGGTGCACGACGAGATCGCGTTGGCGAAGGCGCAGCTGAAGCAGGACGTCAAGCGTGGCGCGGTGAGCGGCGGCGCGTTCTCGGTGGCCGGCGCGATCCTGCTCTTCTCGCTGCCGATGCTCAACTTCGCTCTCGCGTACGGCATCCGAACCTGGAGCGGCTGGAACCTCGCGATCTGCTTCGTGCTTTCCTTCGCGGCCAACGTCCTGGTCGCCGGGTTCCTCGGCCTGATCGGCACCGTCTTCGCCAAGAAGGCCAAGAAGGGCAAGGGCCCCCAGAAGGTGGCCGCCTCCATGAAGCAGACCGCCGGCGTGCTCCAGAACGCCAAGCCGCATCCCCGTCCGGAAACCGCCGCTCTGGAGGACCGCACCCCGCCGGCCATCGAGGCTGTGGCACGCTCGTCCTCATGACGGACCCCGCCACTCCTTCGGCGCAATCGACCTCGGTCGTACGGATCGGCATCCCCGGCGACCGGAAGGTGACGCACCGGGACGTCGCCGCCAACGGCGCCCGTTTCCACATCGCCGAGACGGGCGACGGACCGCTGGTTCTCCTGCTGCACGGCTTCCCGCAGTTCTGGTGGACCTGGCGTCACCAGCTCACCGCGCTCGCCGACGCGGGCTTCAGGGCCGTGGCGATGGACCTGCGGGGCGTGGGCGGCAGCGACCGTACGCCGCGCGGTTACGACCCGGCCAATCTCGCCCTGGACATCACCGGCGTGATCCGCTCCCTCGGTGAGCCCGACGCGGCGCTGGTCGGCCACGACCTCGGCGGCTACCTGGCCTGGACGGCGGCGGCGATGCGCCCCAAGCTCGTCCGGCGCCTCGCCGTCGCCTCGATGCCCCACCCGCGGCGCTGGCGGTCGGCGATCCTGTCCGACGCCCGGCAGACCGCGGCGAGTTCCTACATCTGGGGCTTCCAGCGGCCGTGGATCCCCGAGCGGCAGCTCACCGCCGACGACGGCGCGCTGGTGGCCCGTCTCGTACGGGACTGGTCGGGACCGCGGCTGCCGGACGACGACGCGGTGGAGACGTACCGCAGGGCCATGTGCATCCCGTCGACGGCGCATTGCTCCGTCGAGCCGTACCGCTGGCTGGTGCGTTCCCTGGCCCGTCCGGACGGCATCCAGTTCTACCGCCGGATGAAGCGTCCGGTGCTCGTACCGACGCTGCATCTGCACGGCTCCCTCGACCCGGTGCAGCGCACCCGCAGCGCGGCCGGTTCCGGCGAGTACGTGGAGGCCCCGTACCGCTGGCGCCTGTTCGACGGGCTCGGGCACTTCCCGCACGAGGAGGACCCCGCGGCCTTCTCGACCGAGCTGATCAACTGGTTGAAGGATCCCGAACCCGATCGCTGACGGCCGGTGTGCGACCGTTCCGTGACCGTTTGGATGCGCCCGGTATCCGAACCTGAACACCTGCCCAACGAACGGCCAATTGCCCGGCGCATAGGCCAATTGAGGCGCCCGCAGGCGGTTATCGACCTTGGGACGGGGGCAGACGTCGGGGTATGGGCTGGACGCACGACTACAGTGACGTAGCACGCACCCGCCGATCGGCGAGCGGTCCGGGCTCCCTGCACAGGGAAGCCCCGCAACTGACGGGCACGGACCCCCGGGTCGGCATTCCGCACATCCTGCGCCGCCGCGCCCGCTGGGTCTCGGTACGCCTGCGGCATCCCCGCGGCTGACCCCCACCGGGCTCCGCCGCCGGGCGGGCGCGTCCCCAGGTCGCGTGCCGGACGGGTCTCACATCGCGCAGCGGTCGCTGTCCACCTGCTGGTCGGCCGTGCGTCCCTTGGCGATGTCCTGCTGGATCTCCTCGGCCGTGAGGGCGTAACCGGTGTTGGCGTCGTCGAGGGACTTCGCGAACACCACTCCGTAGACCCGGCCGTCGGTGGTGAGCAGGGGGCCGCCGGAGTTGCCCTGGCGGACGGTCGCGTAGATCGAGTAGACGTCGCGGCGCACGGTGCCCCGGTGGTAGATGTCCGGGCCGTTCGCCGTGATGCGCCCGCGCACGCGCGCGGCGCGGACGTCGTACGACCCGTTCTCCGGGAAGCCGGCGACGATCGCGCTGTCCTTGTTGTGCGCGACCGTGTCGGAGAAGTGCAGTACGGGCGCCTTCAGGTCGGGTACGTCGAGGACGGCGATGTCGCGGTGCCAGTCGTAGAGCACCACCTTCGCGTCGTACCTGCGGCCCTCGCCGCCTATCTGCACGGTGGGTTGGTCGACGCCGCCGACGACGTGTGCGTTGGTCATGACCCGGCGGTCGGCGAAGACGAACCCGCTGCCCTCCAGCACCTTGCCGCAGCTGCCGGCCGTGCCGACGACCTTGACGACGGACCGTTTGGCGCTGTGGGCGACCGCGCTGGTGCGCAGGGCCGGGTCCGGGGGCCGTACGTCGGTGATCGGCTCGTCGGTGAAGGGGCTGAAGACCTGCGGGAAGCCGTTGTGCGCGAGGACCGAGGTGAAGTCCGCGAACCAGGTGTTCGCCTGCTGCGGCATCACCTGGGAGACCCCGAGCAGCACCCTGGAGGAGCGCACCTCCTTGCCCAGGGTCGGTATGGTCGTGCCGCCGAGGGCCGAGCCGATCAGCCAGGCGACGAGCAGCATCGCGACGACGTTGACCAGGGCGCCGCCGGTCGCGTCCAGGGCGCGGGCCGGGGACCAGGTGATGTGCACGCGCAGTTTGTTGCCGAGGTGCGTGGTCAGGGCCTGGCCGACCGAGGCGCAGACGATGACGATGATGACGGCGACGACGGCCGTGGTGGTGCTGATGGGCGTGTTGTCCGTCAGGGCGTCCCAGATGACCGGGAGCGTGTACACGGCGACCAGGCCGCCGCCCAGGAAGCCGATCACCGACAGTATGCCGACGACGAATCCCTGGCGGTACCCGACGACCGCGAACCACACGGCGGCGACCAGCAGCAGGATGTCCAGCACGTTCACCGCGTCGAGCCTCGCCTCATCGTCTTCCGGTCACCACAGGTCACGGGTCAGGTCACAGGTCACAGGTCGGCCGGGGCCCGGCCGGCCGCGCGGCGACCCCAGGACACGGCGTCCTGGAAGATCCCGGCCCGAGCGGCACGCCCCACCCTGTCATGACCGCCAGTCGAGCGGGACCTGCTTGTCGTGGTCCCACGGCGTCTCCCAGCCCGCGTAGTGCAGCAGACGGTCGATGATTCCGGCCGTGAAGCCCCACACGAGGGCTGATTCGACCAGGAATGCCGGGCCTCTGTGGCCGCTGGGGTGCACGGTCGTGGCCCGGTTGCCGGGATGGGTGAGATCCGCCACGGGGACCGTGAAGACGCGTGCGGTCTCGGCGGGGTCGACCGCGTCCACCGGGCTGGGTTCGCGCCACCAGCCGAGTACGGGCGTCACGACGAAGCCGCTGACGGGGATGTAGAGCCGGGGCAGCACGCCGAACAACTGGACGCCGGCCGGGTCGAGTCCGGTCTCCTCCTCGGCCTCGCGCAGCGCGGCCCGCAGCGGTCCCTCGCCCTGCGGGTCACCGTCCTCGGGGTCGAGCGCACCGCCCGGGAAGGACGGCTGTCCGGCGTGCGAGCGCAGCGAACTCGCCCGCTCCATCAGCAGCAGCTCGGGCCCGCACTCCCCCTCCCCGAAGAGGACGAGGACGGCGGACTGGCGTCCCGCGCCGTCCTCCGGGGGCAGGAAGCGGCTCAGCTGGACGGGCTGGACCGTCTCGGCGACCCGCACGACCGGCTCCAGCCACTCCGGCAGGCCCTGCGTGCTCAGCGCCACCGGACCGCTCCGCGGCCCGCCCGTGCGCAGCCCGTCCGCCGTCTCGCTCGCTCGCGTCATCGCCACCCCCGTCCCCGTACCCGTGCACGCGACCGCGTCCGCTGGTGCACCCGAACCCGCGCCCGTGCCCGTCCGTCTCGCCGTCCTGTCGCGTCCAACGCCCGGGAGCACCGAGATCGTTCCTCGACCGTCATCGCCCCGCCAGGGGCGGTGCCGGTGTGCCGCCCGCGTCCAGGTAGGACTGCGGGGGCTTGAGGCGCTGACCGGGGAAGCCGCCCTTCTCGTACTTCAGCAGCTTCTTCGCCTTCTCCGGGTCGGTCTCCCCCTCGCCGTACGCCGGGCAGAGCGGGGCGATCGGGCAAGCGCCGCAGGCCGGCTTGCGGGCATGGCAGATGCGGCGGCCGTGGAAGATCACGTGGTGCGAGAGCATGGTCCACTCGCTCTGGGGGAAGAGCGCGCCGACGGCCCGCTCGATCTTGTCGGGGTCGGTCTCCTCGGTCCACTGCCAGCGCCTCACCAGCCGCTGGAAGTGGGTGTCCACGGTGATGCCGGGTCGGCCGAAGGCGTTGCCCAGCACGACGAAGGCGGTCTTGCGGCCGACGCCGGGCAGCTTCACCAGGTCTTCCAGGCGGCCCGGGACCTCGCCGTCGAACTCCTCCGCCAGCGCCTTGGACAGGCCCATGACTGACTTGGTCTTGGCCCGGAAGAAGCCGGTGGGCCGCAGGATCTCCTCGACCTCCTCCGGGTCGGCCGCCGCCAGGTCCTCCGGGGTCGGGTACTTCGCGAACAGGGCGGGCGTCGTCTGATTGACCCGGAGATCGGTGGTCTGGGCGGACAGGACCGTGGCGACGAGCAACTGGAAGGGGTTCTCGAAGTCCAGTTCCGGATGGGCGTACGGGTAGACCTCGGCCAGCTCGCGGTTGATGCGGCGGGCCCGGCGGACCAGGGCGGTGTTCGACTCGCCCTTCGGCGGCTTCGGGGCGACGTCCTTCACGGGCGAGGCCTTGCCCACGGCGGCGATGGCCTTCTCCGGAGCGACGGTCACCTTCTTGGGAGGCGCGGCCTTCTTCACGGCGGCTCCCTTCACGGCGGCTGCCGCCTCCACAGCAGCGGACTTCGCGGGAGCGGCCTTCTTCGCGGTGCTCTTCGCAGCAGCGGTCTTCCCTGCGGGGGTCGACTTGGCGGTGCTCTTCCCGGCCGCTTTCTTCATGGGCGTCCTGTTCACGCCTTTCGCCGCTTCCGCCGCTTTCCCACCGCCTTCGGGCTGCTGTTCGCCCACAGCGGAATCCTTACGTACAACCACCCGCCCAGCCCCCTAGGCCTGTGCTCTCACCGGCGATTCGGACACCCGGCCAGCCTAAGGCCCGGCACCGACATCCGCCCCGGACCCCGAAGATCGGCGCCCGATTGGACCCCTGCCGCGTACCCCGGGACACCTGTACGGCATCCTTGTGACAGATCACACTGTTTGGACCGTCCGGCAAAATGGGGAACACGGTCCCCTGGCGACGGGGGAGCAAGATCCCCTGAGCAGGTCGACAAGGAGAGAACTCGTGGACGACGTTCTGCGGCGCAATCCGCTCTTCGCGGCGCTCGACGACGAGCAGGCCGCGGAGCTTCGCGCCTCCATGACGGAGGTGACTCTCGCACGTGGCGACTCGCTGTTCCACGAGGGTGACCCGGGCGACCGCCTCTACGTGGTCACCGAGGGCAAGGTCAAGCTGCACCGCACGTCCCCGGACGGCCGCGAGAACATGCTGGCCGTCGTGGGCCCCGGCGAGCTGATCGGCGAGCTGTCGCTCTTCGACCCGGGCCCGCGCACCGCGACGGCGACGGCGCTGACCGAGGTCAAGCTGCTGGCCCTGGGCCACGGCGACCTCCAGCCCTGGCTGAACGTGCGGCCCGAGGTGGCCGGCGCCCTGCTGCGCGCCGTCGCCCGTCGACTGCGCAAGACCAACGACCAGATGTCCGACCTGGTCTTCTCCGACGTGCCGGGCCGCGTCGCCCGCGCCCTGCTGGACCTCTCCCGTCGCTTCGGGGTGCAGTCCGAGGAGGGCATCCACGTCGTGCACGACCTGACGCAGGAGGAGCTGGCCCAGCTGGTCGGCGCGTCCCGCGAGACGGTCAACAAGGCACTGGCCGACTTCGCCCAGCGCGGCTGGCTCCGCCTGGAGGCGCGCGCGGTCATCCTGCTCGACGTGGAGCGCCTGGCCAAGCGGTCGCGCTGACCTCCGGGCCCGTCACCCCCAAGGGCCTCAGCCCGGAGGGGTACATCGCGCGCGAAGGGTCTCTCGCGCGCGTGCCCGCCGCGTTCCGTCCCGTCCTCGCCGCGGCCCGGGAGCGACTGCCCCGCCTCTACGGGGCGCGGTTGCACAGCGCGTACGTCTACGGGTCGATCCCGCGCGGTACCGCGCGCGCGGGCCGCAGCGACCTGGACCTGCTGGTCGCCCTGCGCGGCGAACCGGGGGACGCCGACCGGGACGCCACGCGCGCGTTCGGCACGGCGCTCGATCAGGAGTTCCCCGAGGTCGACGGCGTCGGCACGCTGCTGCACAGCCGGGAGACGCTGCTGAGCGATCTGGAGCGGTACGACCTCGGCTGGTTCGTCGCCTGCCTGTGCACGCCCCTGCTCGGAGACGATCTCGCCGCCCGCCTCCCCCGCTACCGCCCGGACGATCCGCTGCTCGCCCGCGAGACGAACGGGGACCTGTCCCGGCTCCTTCCCCGGTGGCGGGAGCGGATCGCCACCGCCGAGGACACCGAGGAGGCCCGTAGGCCCCTGGTCCGGTTCATGTCCCGGCACCTCGTGCGGACGGGGTTCACGTTGGTCATGGGCCGCTGGCAGGGCTGGACCAGCGACCTCCACGAGATGGCCGCCGCCTTCGGTACGTACCACCCCGCGCGGGCCGTCCAGATGGCCGCCGCGGCCGTCCTCGGGTACGAGCCCGTCGGTGACCCGGCCGTCCTCGGCTCCTACGTCGACGACCTCGGGCCCTGGCTCGCCGGGGAGTACGCGCGCGTGCACGGCGTCAAGGCGCCCCGCTCCTGAGCGCGGGGGCACCGCCCCGGGGCCTACGTGCCGGCCGGGCCCTGGATCAGCCCGTGCTCTTGCAGGTAGTCGAGCTGTGCCCGAACCGACAGCTCCGCCGCCGGCCACAGGGAGCGGTCCACGTCGGCGTACACGTGCGCGACGACGTCGGCCGGGCTGCGGTGGCCGTCCTCGACGGCCGTCTCGACCTGGGCCAGCCGGTGGGCGCGGTGGGCCAGGTAGTACTCCACGGCGCCCTGGGCGTCCTCCAGGACCGGTCCGTGGCCCGGCAGGACGGTGTGCACGCCGTCGTCGACCGTGAGGGACCTCAGGCGTCGCAGCGAGTCCAGGTAGTCGCCGAGCCGGCCGTCCGGGTGCGCGACGACCGTCGTGCCGCGGCCCAGGATCGTGTCACCGGTGAGCACAGCGCGGTCGGCCGGGAGGTGGAAGCACAGGGAGTCCGCGGTGTGACCGGGCGTCGGGACGACCACCATCTCCAGGCCGCCCACCCGGATCACGTCCCCCGCGCCCAGGCCCTCGTCGCCCAGCCGCAGGGCCGGGTCGAGGGCACGCACGCGCGTGCCGGTCAGCTCGGCGAAGCGGGCGGCGCCCTCCGCGTGGTCGGGATGACCGTGGGTCAGCAGGGTCAGGGCGATGTGCTTGCCCGCCTTCTCCGCGGTGTCGACGACGTGGCGCAGGTGCCCCTCGTCGAGCGGGCCCGGGTCGATCACCACGGCCGACTCCGAGCCGGGCTCGGAGACGATCCAGGTGTTGGTGCCGTCCAGGGTCATGGCGGAGGCGTTGGGCGCGAGGACGTTCACCGCCCGCGCGGTGGCGGGTCCGGAGAGGACACCACCGCGGGGCTGGCCGGGGAGCGCTGCTGCGTCCGTCATGCGAGGGGACCTTCCTGGGCATCGGGCGTACGAAGCCGTGGCCGGAGGCGGGGGTGGGGGGCGGGTTGGAGCCGTGGGCGGGGCCGGGCGCGGCGGGCGGGCCGGTGCCGTGGGCAGGAACGGGTCCGGGGCGGCGTCATGCGGTCGTCGCTCCGCCGGTGGGGATGCGCCGGGTGAACTCCTCGTGGCCCGGCCAGGACAGGACCACCTCGCCGTCCACCAGGCGGGCCCGGGCGAGCACGGGGGTCAGGTCCCGCTCCGCCGCCGCCCCGAGCGCCTGCGCGGGGCTGCCGTAGGGGACGAGCTGGCGCAGCGTGGCGACGGTCGGCGGCATCATCAGCAGCTCACCCTCGTCGTATCCGGCGGCCGCGTCCGCGGGCCGGATCCACACCGTGCGGTCGGCCTCCGTGGAGGCGTTCCGGGTCCGCTGGCCCTCCGGGAGCGCGGCCACGAAGAACCAGGTGTCGTAGCGCCGGGGTTCGAACTCCGGCGTGATCCATCGCGTCCAGGCACCCAGCAGGTCGGAGCGCAGGGTCAGGCCGCGGCGGTCGAGGAACTCGGCGAAGGAGAGCTCCCGCCCGACCAGTGCGGCGCGGTCGGCCTCCCAGTCCGCGCCCGTCGTGTCGCCGACGACCGAGTCGGGGCCCGGCCCGGCGAGCAGGACGCCCGCCTCCTCGTACGTCTCGCGGACGGCCGCGCAGACGATCGCCTGGGCCGCCGCGTCGTCCACGCCGAGGCGGTCGGCCCACCACGCGCGCGTGGGACCCGCCCAGCGCACCTGCTGGTCGTCGTCGCGCGGGTCGACGCCGCCGCCGGGATAGGCGTACGCGCCCCCGGCGAAGGCCATGGAGGCGCGTCTGCGCAGCATGTGCACGGCTGGACCGGCGTCGGTGTCCCGCAGGAGCATGACGGTGGCCGCGCGCCGGGGCGCGACCGGGGTGAGGGTGCCGTCCGCGAGCGCGCGGATGCGGTCCGGCCAGTCCGGAGGGAACCACTGCCCATTCGCCATGGCCGGAGGCTATCCCTTGGCGCGCGAACGTTCGAGAGGTGCCTGGGGTCGCGGACGGGGGCCCGTGCCCTGTGGGCGAGAAGGGGCCGTGTCCGGGGGGCGAGACGGGGCCCAGGGCCGTTGCGACCTGAGGGGAGGGCCCCCGGGGTCAGGGGCGGGTCCGTGCCCTGTAGGCGAGAACGGGACCGTACCCAGGGTCCGAGAACGGGACCGTACCCAGGGTCAGAGGCCGGTGTGTCCCGGAGGGAGGTCTTCCCCCTCGGGGGCGGGGGCAGATGCGCGCAGACGCGCCCCGAGGCCACTGACGAGTCCCTCCCCTGGCCAGGAGCGGATCCGCCCAGAGGGCTGCGGCAGGCGCGTGTCCAAGGCCGGCAACAGGTGGGGCCCCACGGCCGGGGGCACGTCCGCGCCGAGATCAGGAGCGGGATGCGTGCCCGAGGCCGGCGGCAGGCACATGCCCGAGGCCAGAGGCCGGCCGCCCCCAGGAGGGGCAGGTCCGCCGGTGGCCGCTCAGGGGACCAGCTCGACCTGGATCTCCACCTCCACCGGCGCGTCCAGCGGCAGTACCGCCACGCCGACCGCGCTGCGCGCGTGCACGCCCTTGTCGCCCAGGACCTCGCCCAGCAGTTCGCTGGCGCCGTTGACGACACCGGGCTGGCCGGTGAAGTCCGTGGCCGAGGCGACGAAGCCCACGACCTTCACCACGCGCGCGATGCGGTCCAGGTCGCCCGCGACGGACTTGACGGCCGCGAGCGCGTTCAGCGCGCAGGTGCGGGCCAGGTCCTTGGCCTCCTCCGGGGTGACCTCCAGGCCCACCTTGCCGGTGACCGGGAGCTTGCCGTCCACCATCGGCAGCTGGCCGGCGGTGTAGACGTACGGGCCGGACTGCACGGCGGGCTGGTAGGCGGCCAGCGGCGGCACGACCTCCGGCAGCGTCAGGCCCAGCTCGGCCAGCTTGGCCTCGACCGCGCTCATGCCTGCTTCTCCCGCTTCAGGTAGGCCACCAGCTGCTCCGGGTTCGGCCCGGGCACGACCTGGACGAGCTCCCAGCCGTCCTCGCCCCAGTTGTCCAGGATCTGCTTCGTGGCGTGGACGAGCAGCGGCACGGTTGCGTATTCCCACTTGGTCATGGGCCGACTGTAGCCGCTGCCGTGACCGGTCCCGCCGCCGGACGCACGACCGGGGGCGGGAGCCGGTCACGGCAGCGCGGGGGCGACGCGGAAGGGCGGTGGGGGGCGACGCGGAAGGGCGGTGGGGGGCGACGCGGCGGGGCAGTGGGGGCGGCGTGGAGACGGCGCCGCGACGGCTCCGGGGCGGCGGTTGTCCACAGCCTCCCGCGTGACCCGGGCGCGGACTGGTTAGGCTCGAAGGTGTGAGCAGGCTCCAGGTCGTCAGCGGCAAGGGCGGGACCGGAAAGACCACGGTCGCCGCAGCCCTCGCGCTGGCCCTGGCCACGAAGGGGAAGCGGACGCTCCTCGTCGAGGTCGAGGGCCGGCAGGGCATCGCACAGCTCTTCGAAACGGAGGCGCTGCCCTATGAGGAACGGAAGATCGCCGTCGCCCCCGGGGGCGGGGAGGTGTACGCGCTCGCCATAGACCCCGAACTGGCGCTGCTGGACTACCTCCAGATGTTCTACAAGCTGGGCAGCGCGGGCCGGGCCCTGAAGAAGCTCGGCGCGATCGACTTCGCGACCACCATCGCGCCCGGCGTCCGGGACGTCCTGCTGACCGGCAAGGCGTGCGAGGCGGTGCGGCGCAAGGACCGCGGCGGACGGTTCGCCTACGACTACGTCGTCATGGACGCGCCCCCCACCGGCCGCATCGCCCGCTTCCTCAACGTCAACGACGAGGTGGCCGGGCTGGCCAAGATCGGCCCGATACACAATCAGGCCCAAGCCGTGATGCGGGTGCTGAAGTCGGCCGAGACCGCCGTGCACCTGGTGACGCTGCTGGAGGAGATGCCCGTCCAGGAGACCGTGGACGGCATCGCTGAACTGCGCGCCGCCCGGCTGCCGGTGGGCCGCATCGTCGTGAACATGGTGCGCCCGCAGATGCTGGACGCGGCCGACCTGGAACTCGTACGGACCGTGCCGCGGACCGCGCTCGCCCGGTCGCTGTCCTCCGCCGGGCTCGGCGGCGCACGGCGCGGCGGGAACGCCGAGCGGCTGGTGGACCCACTGCTGGGGCAGGCCGACGAGTACGCCGAGCGGTACGCGCTGGAACAGGAGCAGCGGTCGGTCCTGGGCGAGCTGGGCCTGCCGCTGCACGAACTGCCACTGCTCGCCGAGGGCATGGACCTGGCGGGCCTGTACGAACTGGCGACCGAGCTGCGGAAGCAGGGGATGTCATGAGCCCGGACCCGGCCCCCGCGCGGGAGACCGATCGGCCCTCCGGCCACGCCCAGGACGGCGCCCGCCGTCTCCCCCACACGCGCGTGCTGGACGTCGACCCGCTGATCGACGACCCGGGAACGCGAATCGTGGTGTGCTGCGGTTCGGGCGGGGTCGGCAAGACGACGACGGCGGCGGCCCTGGGCCTGCGGGCCGCCGAGCGGGGCCGCAAGGTGGTCGTCCTGACCATCGACCCGGCCCGCCGGCTCGCCCAGTCCATGGGCATCGACTCCCTCGACAACGTGCCGCGCCGGGTGAAGGGCACCGAGGGCGAGGGCGAGCTGCACGCCATGATGCTCGACATGAAGCGCACCTTCGACGAGGTCGTCGAGGCGCACGCGGATCCCGAGCGGGCCGCCGCGATCCTGGCCAACCCCTTCTACCAGTCGCTCTCGGCGGGCTTCGCGGGCACGCAGGAGTACATGGCGATGGAGAAGCTGGGCCAGCTGCGCGCGCGGGACGAGTGGGACCTGATCGTCGTCGACACACCGCCCTCCCGTTCGGCGCTGGACTTCCTGGACGCGCCCAAGCGGCTGGGTTCCTTCCTGGACGGCCGGCTGATCCGGCTGCTGACCGCCCCGGCGAAGCTGGGCGGGCGCGCGGGGATGAAGTTCCTGAACGTCGGCATGTCGATGATGACCGGCACGCTCGGCAAACTGCTCGGCGGCCAGCTGCTCAAGGACGTACAGACGTTCGTGGCGGCGATGGACACGACCTTCGGCGGCTTCCGCACGCGCGCGGACGCCACGTACAAGCTGCTCCAGGCGCCGGGGACGGCGTTCCTGGTGGTCGCGGCCCCGGAGCGGGACGCGCTGCGCGAGGCCGCGTACTTCGTGGAGCGGCTGGCCGCGGAGAAGATGCCGCTGGCGGGCCTGGTGCTCAACCGCGTCCACGGCAGCGGCGCCGGACATCTGTCGGCCGAGCGGGCGCTCGCGGCGGCGGAAAATCTTGAAGAGCCCGGCATTGTGGATCAGGAGGGCGGGAAAGCTGGACTTCGTAACTCTCCCGAAACGTACGGAAGTTCAGAGTCTCCCGGTTCTCCCGAATCCTCCGGCTCCCCCGACTCCTCCCACTCTGGCGACCCTGTCGACACCGCCGGCTCCACGGCTTCCGACGCACCCGGATCTGTGATCGACCCCGCCGGTCCGGCGGACGCGGTGGATGCGACGGACGCGGCGGACGCGGTGGATCCCATGGATGCCGTCGACCCCGTCGACCTGGTCACCGCGGGTCTGCTGCGGCTGCACGCCGAACGCATGCAGTTGCTCGCGCGCGAACAGCGCACGCGGGACCGCTTCGCCGCCCGGCATCCCGAGGTGGCGGTGGCGGAGGTGGCCGCGCTGCCCGGCGACGTACACGACCTCGTGGGGCTGCGGGACATCGGGGACCGGCTCGCGGACAACCGCCGCGAGCTGCCCGAGCCGGGCGCCTGAGGGGACAACGCCCCGAGGGACCAGGGGGAAAGCCGCTCGCGGGAACGACGGCCCGGGACGGAAGGGAGCCCGGGCGCAGGACGAACATGGGGCGGGCGGACGCCCTCAGCCCACCGCCGCGTAGCTCTCGTACACCTGGTCGTCGTCGAGTGACACGAGGCCCGAGCCGCGCTCGTACTCCAGGCGCGCGGTCTCCAGCAGCCGGCGCCAGGAGGTGACGGTCGGCCGTCTGCGCAGCAGAGCGCGGCGCTCCCGCTCCGTCATGCCTCCCCAGACGCCGAACTCGACGCGGTTGTCGAGCGCGTCGGCCAGGCACTCGGTGCGCACCGGGCACCCCGTGCACACCGCCTTGGCCCTGTTCTGCGCTGCTCCCTGAACGAACAGTTCATCCGGATCGGTAGTGCGGCAGGCCGCCTGCGCACTCCAGTCGGTTACCCAGCCCATACCGGCGCCGTCCTCTCCCGAATCGAGGCTCCCCCACGGCGGCAGCGGCATATTCACCGCCGCCAGTTGAGGACGTTACGGAAGGTGGGCACAGCGCAACACCCCCAGCGGGCCCAATCTTGAATGGTCCGAACGGACTATGGGTTAACGGCAGATCACCCGGGGGAGTGAGCTGGCGACATGCACGACATTCCCGGCACAAGGGGTAGTTCTCGTGCGTCACAACGGACATCGCGGACCACACGAGGTGAATCCGGGCACGCGCCCCGCGCACTTCCGCCGCCCGTCCAGGAGCGCTCAACACCGTTCAGCGCGGGTCCGGAACGTTTCGGGATCGCCGGACGTATGGACAGATGACGGGTAGGGAGCCGTACCGCTGTGACAGTTGAGAGCAGCTTAGGCCAAGGCATATACGCGTGTCCGGCGAATGAGAACGTAGGCTGCCCCCATGCCAAAGAAGCGCTCCGGCGGTGGCCAGTCGCCCACGCAGCAGGCCGCCAAGTTCCTCGGTGTCAGTGTGCTCGCGGGAGCGGTCCTGGCCGGTATCGCGTTGCCCGCGGCCGGCGCGCTGGGCCTGGCGGCCAAGGGGTCGGTCCAGGGGTTCGACGACATCCCGGCCAACCTCAAGCGACCGCCGCTCAGCCAGCGCACCACGATCCTGGACAGCCACGGCAGCCAGCTCGCCCAGGTCTACTCCCGTGACCGCACGGTGGTGGACCTCAAGGACATCTCGCCGTACATGCAGAAGGCGATCGTCGCCATCGAGGACTCGCGCTTCTACCAGCACGGCGCGATCGACCTGAAGGGCGTCCTGCGCGCGCTCAACAAGAACGCGACGAGCGGCGGGGTCTCCCAGGGCGCCTCCACGCTGACCCAGCAGTACGTGAAGAACGTCTTCGTGGAGGAGGCGGGCGACGACCCGACGAAGGTCGCGCAGGCCACGCAGCAGACCCTCGGCCGCAAGATCAAGGAACTGAAGTACGCGATCCAGGTCGAGCAGGACCTGGGCAAGAAGCGCATCCTCGAGAACTACCTGAACATCACCTTCTTCGGTGAGCAGGCCTACGGTGTCGAGGCCGCCTCCCAGCGCTACTTCTCCAAGCACGCCAAGGACCTCACCCTCCCCGAGGCCGCGCTGCTGGCCGGCGTCGTCCAGTCGCCGAGCCGCTACGACCCGGTCAACGACGAGGCCGAGGCCACCAAGCGGCGCAACACCGTGCTGCAGCGCATGGCCGAGGTCGGGGACATCTCGCAGGCGGAGGCCGACAAGGCCGAGAAGGCACCGCTGGAACTGAAGGTCACCCGCCCGCGCAACGGCTGCATCACGGCGGTCAAGGACTCGGCCTTCTTCTGCAAGTACGTCGAGAAGGTCTTCCTGAACGACCCGGTCTTCGGCAAGACCCGCACCGAGCGCGCCAAGATCTGGAACCAGGGCGGTCTGACCATCCGCACCACCCTGGACCCCCAGGCCCAGGCGTCGGTGCAGGCCTCGCTGAAGCAGCACATCTACCAGTCGGACCCCGTCGCCTCGGCGGCCGTCCTGGTCGAGCCGGGCACCGGCAAGATCGTCGCGATGGGCCAGTCCAAGCCGTACGGCTACGGGAAGAACGAGACCGAGATCAACTACTCGGTCGGCAGCGACGCGGGCGGCTCGAACTACGGGTTCCCGACCGGTTCGACGTTCAAGCCGTTCGTGGCGGCGGCGGCGATCGAGGGCGGCAAGCCGCCCACGCAGGAGTACTCGTCGCCGTACAAAATGCCGTACCCGAGCCCGGTGCAGGCGTGCGACGGCAAGCGCTGGGTGAACTCGTACCACGAGAACGTGGAGAACGAGAGCACCTCCGAGCACGGCCCGTACGCCATGAAGGAGGCCATGGCGAAGTCGGTCAACACCTACTTCGTGCAGATGATCTCCGAGGTCGGCCTCTGCCCGGTGACCACCATGACCGACAAGCTGCACGTGGTGCAGGGCGACGGCAAGAAACTGCCGCAGGCGCCCTCCATCGCGCTCGGCGCGGTCGGCATCTCGCCGCTGACGATGGCCAGCGCGTACGCCACCTTCGCCTCCCGCGGCACCTACTGCACCCCGGTCGCCATCGAGTCGATCACTCAGAAGATCGGTGGCCGGGAGAAGCCCCTGGCCGTGCCGAAGTCGACCTGCTCGCGGGCCATGTCCGAGAAGACCGCGGACACCGTCAACACACTGCTGCAGGGCGTGATCGACTCCGGTACCGGCCAGCAGGCCGGCCTCTCGGACCGCGACAACGCCGGTAAGACGGGTACGACGGACGAGCGCAAGAACGCCTGGTTCGTCGGCTACACGCCGAACATGGCGGGCGCGGTGTGGGTCGGCAGCGCCACCCAGCAGGTCAAGATGACCGACATCCGCATCGGCGGCGTCATGCACGGCCTGGTCTACGGCGCCGACGTGCCCGGCCCGATCTGGCGGGACGCGATGACGGGCGCACTGCAGGGCAAGCCCGCCCCGTCCTTCAACATCATCTCGATCCCGGACGGCGGCAAGGACAAAGGCCAGGACCAGGGTCAGGGTCAGGGTCAGGACAAGGGCAAGAACAAAGACAAGAACAAGGACAAGAACAAGGGGAAGGGCCACGGGGGAAACGGCGGGGGTAACGGCGGCTCCCCCGGCAACGGCGGCGGCGGATTCCCCGGCTTCCCCGGAGGCTTCATCCAGGGCCAGGGCGGCGGCACGCACAGGAACGGCAACGGCGGCCTGCACGGCTGAGCTGACAGGCCCGCGGGCGTACGCCGGCCCGCGCACACAGCGGAGAACAAGGCCGTAGCGGAGAAGAAGTCCGTAGCAGAGGACAAGGACGAAACAGCGAAGAAGGGGGGCCCGCGGGCAGGCGGGCGGGCCGCGTGAGTTGCCTTAGGGACAGTACCCGGGCCCCCCCCCCCGGCCGACCCCCCCCCCCCCCGCTCCAGCGCGGGTTCCCAGTC
>NZ_JBHJUW010000159.1:0-17833 GCF_042268205.1 Streptomyces sp. NPDC056160 | reverse complement strand
GGATCGATCCGGGCGCCCCCCTCGTCGTACGACGTCACAGGCGGGAGGTCAGCGGGCCTTCGGGCCGCCCCGCGGCATCCGCATGCCCTTGGGCATCGGCCCCTTCGGGAGCGGCATGTTGCTCATCAGGTCGCCCAGGGCGCGCAGCCGGTCGTTGGTGGCGGTGACCTGCGGACCGGTCAGCACGCGGGGGAACTTCAGCATGGTCGTGCGCAGCTTCTTCAGCTCGACCTGGCCCTCGCCGGTGCCGACGATCACGTCGTGCACGGGGACGTCCGCCACGATGCGGTTCATCTTCTTCTTCTCGGCGGCGAGCAGGGACTTCACCCGGTTCGGGTTGCCCTCGGCGACCAGCACGATGCCGGCCTTGCCGACCGCGCGGTGCACCACGTCCTGGCTGCGGTTCATGGCGACGGCCGGGGTGGTGGTCCAGCCGCGGCCGACGTTGTCCAGCACGGCCGCCGCGGCGCCGGGCTGGCCCTCCATCTGCCCGAAGGCGGCGCGCTCGGCCCGCCGTCCGAAGACGACGGCCATCGCGAGGAAGGCGAGCAGGAAGCCCAGGATGCCCAGGTAGACGGGGTGGCCGATCAAGAAGCCGATCCCGAGAAGGACACCGAAGACGACGATGCCGACAGCCGCGAGTACAAGACCGATCTTCGGGTCGGCCTTGCGGGTCATCTTGTACGTCAGAGCGATCTGCTTCAGTCGCCCCGGGTTGGCAGCCTCGGCTGCGGTTTCCTTCCTCGCCATGCCAAGAAGTCTACGTGGCCCCGGGAGTGACCGACGACGCAGTGCCCGGGGGCCCGGCCGGGGCCGGGCCGGCACCCGCGTCGGCGGCGTGACCCGGGCGCGGCCCTACGGGCGTACGGCGGGGAACTGGTCGAGGACGCGCTGGGCCTCGACCCGGTCCTCGGCGCGCCTGCGGTCCTCCAGGACGGAGGTCCAGGCGTTGCGGCGGGCGGTGCGCTGGCCGCCGCTCATGAGCAGCGACTCGACCGCACGGAGTGCGTCCGTCAGGGACGGAATGGCTGTGGCGCGAACGGGCGCGGCCTGCATGGTGGAGGTCCCCCTCGTAACGGCTCCGGGTGCGCGTGGCGTGAGTCCAGCGTCACTGATTGGTGTTACCAGGGCGTGACCGACCGGTCAAACACGGATGAAGCCCTGACATCGCGGGCCGAACGGGCGACGCGGCCCCGGTGGGTGCCCTCATCTGCGGCGACGGCCGGGACCGCCGCGTACCGGTCACTACCGGGCGGTAAGTTCTTGTGCGCGAATTCACAGAACGCCCGCCCGGCTTGGTGTGCACGGAAGGTGACGGAGTGTCAGGGGGTGTCAGACGGCCTGCGTGGCGACGAAGGCGCCCCGCTTCTCGATCGCCATCTGGTACAGCCGCCCGGCACGGTAGGAGGACCGTACGAGCGGGCCGGACATCACGCCCGAGAAGCCGATCTCCTCGGCCTCCTCCTTCAGCTCGACGAACTCCTGCGGCTTGACCCAGCGCTCCACCGGATGGTGGCGCACGCTCGGGCGCAGGTACTGCGTGATGGTGATCAGCTCACAGCCCGCCTCGTGCAGCTGCTTCAGCGCCTCGCTGATCTCCTCCCGGGTCTCGCCCATGCCGAGGATCAGGTTCGACTTGGTGACCAGGCCGACGTCGCGGGCCTCGGTGATCACCTTCAGGGAGCGCTCGTAGCGGAAGCCGGGGCGGATGCGCTTGAAGATCCGCGGGACGGTCTCCACGTTGTGCGCGAAGACCTCGGGGCGGGCGGAGAAGACCTCCGCCAGCTGCTCGGGCACCGCGTTGAAGTCGGGAGCGAGCAGTTCGACCTTGGTACGGCCGCCCTCGCGTCCGGCGGTCTGCGCGTGGATCTGGCGCACGGTCTCGGCGTAGAGCCAGGCGCCGCCGTCCTCCAGGTCGTCGCGGGCGACGCCGGTGATGGTGGCGTAGTTCAGGTCCATGGTGACCACGGACTCACCCACGCGGCGCGGCTCGTCCCGGTCGAGCGCCTCCGGCTTGCCGGTGTCGATCTGGCAGAAGTCGCAGCGCCGGGTGCACTGGTCGCCGCCGATGAGGAAGGTCGCCTCCCGGTCCTCCCAGCACTCGTAGATGTTCGGGCAGCCGGCTTCCTGGCAGACCGTGTGCAGGCCCTCGCTCTTCACGAGGTTCTGCATCTTCGTGTACTCGGGACCCATTTTCGCCCGGGTCTTGATCCACTCGGGCTTGCGCTCGATGGGGGTCTGGCTGTTGCGGACCTCCAGGCGCAGCATCTTGCGTCCGTCGGGTGCGACTGCGGACACGTCGGCTCCCTGTAGCTTCGATTCTTCGGCGTACACCAGGGTACGCCCGTGATGGTTGCGCCCAGTCGGTGAGGCCAACCAGGTATTCCCGGAGATCATTCCCGCCCCACGGGACCCGCCGGGCGACCTCGCCGGCCCCGACGGGCCCCGCCCTCAGGCGGTCGCCTTCTCGATCACGCGGGGCTTGAGGTCGGCGTTGCCCAGGACGTCCTCGAGGTGGCGTTCGACGACGGGCAGCACCTCGTCGATGGTGACGTCCCGGCCGAGTTCGCCCGCCAGCGAGGCGACGCCGGCGTCGCGGATCCCGCACGGGATGATGCGGTCGAACCACTTGTTGTCCGGGTTCACGTTGAACGAGAAGCCGTGCATGGTGACGCCCTTGGCCACCCGGATGCCGATCGCGGCGATCTTGCGGTCCTCGCGGCGCTGGCCGGCGTTGGAGGGGGCGTACTCCGGACCGTTCAGGCGCGGGTCGAACTCGTCGTCACTCAGGCGCGGGTCGAAGTCGAGGGAGAGGCCGCCGAGCGCCGGCCGCTGCTCGACGGGGTCGCCGAGCACCCACACGCCGCTGCGGCCCTCGACCCGGGTGGTCGGCAGGCCGAACTCCGCGCAGGTGCGGATCAGGGCCTCCTCCAGGCGCCGCACGTGCGCGACCACGTCCACGGGGCGGGGCAGCTTCTGGATCGGGTAGCCGACCAGCTGACCGGGCCCGTGCCAGGTGATCTTGCCGCCGCGGTCCACGTCGATGACGGGCGTGCCGTCGAGCGGGCGCTCGCTGTCCTCCGTGCGCCGGCCGGCCGTGTAGACCGGCGGGTGTTCGAGCAGCAGCACGGTGTCGGGGACCTCGTCCGCGAACCGGGCGGCGTGCACCCGGCGCTGCTCGTCCCAGGCCTCCTGGTAGTCCACGGCCTCGGCACCGAATCCCCTGCGGACGAACCGCAACTCACTCACGGCAAGCGCCTCCCTGGAAGGTCGTAAGGCACGTAACGTGCCCACGCCACTGTACGTCCGGCCGTCCGGCGTCAGCCGCGCGGGCAATCCTCACACGATCGGATGAATGCGCGCCGAAGTCTGCGGTCGGCTGCTCACTCTCCGCTACATTCACGCCGTTCATGAGGCCATAAGGGCTGCTCACAGGCAATCCGGGCACCACGCGGCCGCGTGCAGGCCCGAAAGGCAGGAGACCGCACCGCAGATGACGGAACGACCCGCGCAGCGCACTCCCAACCGCCAGCTCGCCGCGCTCATCGCAGAAGCGGGGTTCTCCAACGCAGGTCTGGCCCGTCGCGTGGACCAGCTCGGCCTCGAACACGGCCTGGACCTGAGATACGACAAGACGTCGGTCACCCGCTGGCTGCGCGGCCAGCAGCCCCGGGGCACCACGCCCGCCCTCATCGCGGAGGTCTTCACCCGGCGCCTCGGCCGCCGCCTGACCGCCCAGGACCTCGGCCTCGACGCCTGCGCCCCGGTCTACGCCGGGCTGGAGTTCGCCGCCGCCCCCGAGGAGGCCGTCGACATCGTCAGCGGCCTGTGGCGCAAGGACTCGGGCAGCCACGCCGAACTGCGCAAGATCGCCTTCACCCCGGCCGGTCTGGTGGTGCCCAGCCGCGACTGGCTGATCGGGCGGGCCGACGACCGCGTCGCCCGCCCGGAGCCACCCGCCGCCGCTCGCGTCCCCGTCCAGGGCAGGACCGCCGCCCCGCTCGCCGTGCCCGCCGGGGCCGGGCAGCCCGTCCCCGGGGTGCCCCGCCAGCGCGGCCGGACAGAGCGCCCGCAGGCCGAGCGCGAGGCCCCCCGGCGGGTCACCGCGGGGGACATCGCCGCGCTGCGCTCGGTGGGGGAGCTGTTCCGCAGCCTCGACGACATGTACGGCGGCGGCCACGCCCGCCAGGCCCTCGTGCGCTATCTGGAACACGAGTGCGAACCGATGCTGCGCGGCAGCTACGGCGAGCAGACCGGCCGCCGCCTGTTCGCGGCGGCGGCCGACCTCACCCGGCTCGTCGGCTGGACGTCGTACGACATCGCCGCGCACGGACTCGCCCAGCGCTACTTCGTCCAGGCCCTCCGGCTCACCCAGGCCGCGGGCGACCGGCCCTACGGCGCCTACGTCCTGGTCACCATGAGCCGGCAGGCCGTCTACCTCGCCCACGGCCGGGAGGCCGTCCAGCTGGCGCGGGTGGCCCAGCAGGGCCTCGGCAGCGCGGCGCCGCCCACTGTGCAGGCGCTGCTGCACGCCGCGGAGGCGCGCGGGCACGGCGTGCTCGGCGAGGTGCGCGCCTGCACGGCGTCGCTCGCGCGCGCCGAACGCGCCCTGGAGGCGGTCCGGCCGGGCGACGAGGTGCCGTTCTGGGCGCGCTCCTTCGACGAGGCACAGCTCGCCGACGAGTTCGCGCACTGCCACCGGGACCTCCAGCAGTACCGCGCCGCCGCCCAGCACGCCGAACGCTCGCTCCAGCTGCGCGCGCCGGCGCACGCCCGCAGCCGCCTGTTCTGCCGCGTCGTCCTCGCCACCGCCCGGCTCGGCCTCGGCGACCTGGAACAGGCGTGCCGGCACGGCGCGGAGGCGGCCATCCAGGCGGCGGACATGCGCTCGGTACGCGCCGACGAGTACGTCCGCGACTTCGAACGCCGCCTGGAGCCGTACAAGGACGCCCCTGTGGTCCGGACCTACCGCGACAAGGTGGCGGCCCTCGGCTGACGGGGGTGCCGGTCCCCGGCCGGAGGGGAGGGGGCGGGACCCACGGGGCCCCGCCCCGCGGTCAGGCCGCCGCCGCCCGCGGGGCCGCCGTCGGGTGGGGGTCCGCGCTGTGCATAGGCCGGCCGGCCCCCAGGTCGGCCAGGATCGCCGCCGCGGCGCGGTGGGCGGAGTGCAGGGCGCCCTGGAGCGTACTGGTGTCCCGGTGGTCGCCGCAGACGTACAGGCCCGCCAGGAGCCGTACGGGGCGCCTCGGGTCGTGCGGCGGGCGCATCGCCGGGACCGCCTCCGCGCTGTGGTGCACGGCCAGCGTCTCCCAGCGGCCGGTCGAGGTGCCGTACAGGCGGGCCAGATGACGGCGTACGGCGGCGTCGACGTCGGCCGGCGGCTCGCCCAGCACCGTCGAGGAGACCAGGGTCCGGCCGGCCGGAGCGCGCGCCGGGTCGACCCGGCTGACCACGGCCGTGTGCGCGACCGGCCCGCCCCGCTCCGCGTCGAGCAGCAGGTGGGCGCCCGTCCGCGGCGGTTCGTCCGTCGTGTGGTGGACGACCGTCACGGGGTGGAAGTCGGGCACGCGCAGCCCGGGCAGCAACTCGGCCGCGGTCCGTGCGCCGGTCGCGACCAGCACCGCGTGGCAGCGGATCTCCCCGTGCTCCGCGGTGGTCACCGCGTTGGTGGAGACCGAGGTGACCCGTACACCGGTGTGCACGGTGCCCGGCGGCAGCGTGCTCGCCAGCAGTTCCGGCAGCACCTCGGCCCCGCCCTCCGGCAGGCACAGCCGGCCCGCCGCGAAGGCGCGCAGCGCGAGGTCCGCGCAGCGGCTGGACGTGGTGAGGTCCGGGTCGCACAGCAGGGCGGACAGGAGCGGACGCAGGAAGCCGTCGACGGTGCGGGCGGGCAGTCCGCGGGCCGCCAGCGCCTGCCCTGCGGGCATCTCGGGCCGGGTCATGAGGCGTTCGACCGGGGTGGCCGCGATCCGGGTGAGGGCGGCGCGCAGCCGCAGCGGTGTGCCGATGCCGAAGGGCTGGGCGCGGTCGGCCACGGGCACGGGGCCGGGCGCGGGGGCCTCGTCGAGCAGGGCCGTCGCCGGGCCCGTGCCGGCCCGGGCCCTCAGGGGCGGAACGGTGCGCAGGGCGCGGCCGGCCCGCCCCCTGGAGGGGACCGGGGGCCGGGGGGCGCTCGCGAAGGCGCGCACAGCGTGGAGCGCGCTCCGTGCGCTCCCGCCGCCCGCCGGGGCGCCCGCCCGGTGGTGCCGTCCGTCGCTGTGCAGCAGGACCCCCGGCGCGAAGGGGCGCAGCACGAGCGCGTCCAGCCCCGGGCCGTGGCCCAGTTGGGGATACGACGTGAACAGCAGCTGCCCGATCCGGTCGAGCCGGAAGCCGTCGATCTTCTCCGTCGACATGCGACCGCCCACGCGAGGGGCGGCCTCCAGGACTGCGGTCGTTACTCCTGCGCTGGTGAGCCGATGCGCCGCACAGAGCCCGGCGACCCCGGCTCCCACCACGACGACATCCACCTGGTACGCGGGCTCAAGCACGTGCCCCTCCTCGAGGTTGCGCGACCGGTGGAGCAGTGATGCCCTCGACCGGCTTGAGGAATACCCGAGTTCGGCACGAGGTTAGAGCCGCGGTCGGTCAGAGGCAGTCGCGCATGGACAGGGCACGGTCGCACGGCGGTCGCATACGGTCGCAAACTTTCGCCGACCGGTCGAGAGGCGTCGCGCACCGCTCGCACCAGCCGCCCCGGCGGCCCTCTCCCGACCCTCTCCCACCCGTCACGGCGCCGCCCGCACGCCTTCCGCGCCGGCTGTCAGGACGACGCGGCCCGCGCGCCCTCCGCGCCGGCCGTCAGGACGCCGCCCGCATGTCCTCCGCGTCAACCGTCACGGCGCCGCCCGCGCGTCCTCAGAGCCAGCCGTCGCAGCACCGCCCGCACACCCCTGCGAGCCACCCGTCACAACGCCGCCCGAACGGCGTCCTCGATGCCCGGGAAGGCGAAGGAGAACCCCGACTCCAGCAACCGCCTCGGCACCACCCGGGCACTGCCCAGCACATCCCCGGCCATCTCCCCGAGCACGGTCCGCAGCACCGGCGCCGGCACCGGGAACAGCGTCGGCCGGTGCAGCACCCGGCCCATCGCCGCCGTGATCTCACGGTTGGTCAGCGGGTGCGGAGCGGTCAGGTTGACCGGCCCGGACAGGCTCTCGGTGTCGATGAGATGGCGCAGCGCCGCCACCTCGTCGTGCAGCGCGATGAACGACCAGTACTGCCGCCCGTCCCCCATCCGCCCGCCGAGACCGGCCCGGAACAGCGGGAACAGCCGCCCCCACGCGCCGCCCTCGCGGGCCACCACCAGCCCCGTCCGCGCGAACACCGTCCGCACGCCCGCCTCCTGCGCCGGGGCCGCCGCCTCCTCCCACTCCACGCACAGCGAGGGCAGGAAACCGTCACCGGGCGGCGCGTCCTCGTCGACGGCCCGCTCGCCCGTGTCGCCGTAGAAGCCGATCGCGCTGCCGCCGACGAAGACCCGCGGCGGTGTGCCGAGCGCGGCGACGGCCTCGGCGAGCGCCGCCGTACCGAGCACCCGGCTGTCCCGCATCGTCCTCCTGTACGCGTCCGTCCAGCGGTGGTCACCCACCCCCGCGCCCGCGAGGTTGACCACCGCGTCGCACCCGATGAGCCCCGTCGTGTCGACGTACTGCCCCTGCGGGTCCCAGCGGACCTCGTCCGCGCCGCGGGCCGGACGGCGCACCAGGCGCACCACCTCGTGCCCGTCCGCGACCAGGGACCGCACCAGAGCGCTGCCGATCAGGCCGGACGCGCCGGCCACCGCGATGCGTGAACGTTCCATGAGCTCATCCTGCCCCGCCGGGCCCCTCCCGCCCCGCCCGCCACAAAATTTCCGGCGACAGCGCCCCCGCCCGCCCCTACAGTGCCCCCATGCCCGACAGTGTTCCCCCGCCCCGCACCGCCCCGCGCATACGCCGTGCCGCACCCGGCGACGAGGAGGCCCTGGGCCGCCTCGACCGGGCCGCCTGGTCCCCGCTGCACTCCGTGCAACCGCGCCCCGAGGCACCGTACGAGCCGTTCTTCACCGAACGGTCGGGTCCCGGTCAGCACCTGGTCGCCGAAGCCGGCGGCCGTCTCGTCGGCTACATCCGCCTCGGCCGCCCCACCGAACTGCCCGCCAACGCGCACGTCCGCCAGATCCGCGGCCTCGCCGTCGCCGAGGAGGCCCGCGGCACCGGCATCGGCCGCGCCCTGCTGCGCGCCGCCGTCGAGGAGGCCCGCCGCCTGGGCGCCCGCCGCATCACCCTGCGCGTCCTCGGCCCGAACGCCCCCGCCCGCAGGCTGTACGAGTCCGAGGGCTTCGTCGTGGAGGGCGTCCAGCCGGAGGAGTTCCACCTGGACGGCGGCTACGTCGACGACGTGCTCATGGGCCGCCCGCTGTGATGCGGGCGCGTCAGGAGGCGACCAGCCGGCCCGTGGCCACGGCCGCCGTGGCGCTCGCCGCCCGCTCCGCGTCCGGCGCCACCTCGGCCGCCGTCAGCGCGTACCCCGTCTCGGCGTCCGAGGTGGAGCGGGCGAACACCATGCCGTACACGCGCCCGTCCGTGGTCAGCAGCGGACCGCCGGAGTTGCCCGGCCGGACCGTGGAGCGGACGGAGTAGATCTCCCGGGTGACGGTGGCGTCGTTGTAGATGTTCTGGCCCGTGGCCCGGATCCGGTTCGCCACCGTCGCCGCCTGGAGGTCCAGGCCGCCGTCCTGCGGATAGCCCGCGACCACGGCCGCGTCGCCGCGCCCGGCGGTGTCGTCGAAACGCAGCACGGGAGCGCGCAGGCCGGGGACGTAGAGCACGGCCACGTCCCGGTCGGGGTCGAAGAGGACCACCCGTGCCGCGTACGAGTGCCCGACGCCGCCGATCTGCACGAACGGGTGATCGATGCCCGCCACCACGTGAGCGTTGGTCATCACGTGCCGGGACGCGTACACGAAGCCGCTGCCCTCGCGGCCCTGGTTGCCCGACGTCCCCTCGATCTTGACCGTGCTGAGCCGGGCGGCGCTCGTCGCGCTCGCCGTCACGCTGTCGCCGGAGGGCCGGGCGACACCGGCCGCCGGCTCGTTCTCGAACGGGTTGAAGACCTGCGGGAAACCCGCCTGAGTCAGTGCGGAGGTGGCACGCGAGAACCAGGCCGGGGTGGTCTCCGGCATCGCGTTCTGCACGGCGCCCAGCAGGGTCGAGTCCCGTATCGCCGTCGTCACCGCGGGGGAGGAGGAGGCGCCCAGGACGCTCGCCGCCACCCAGGCCACGATCAGCACCGCCACCGAGTTCGCGACGGCGCCGCCGATGCCGTCGGCCACGCGCAGCGGGCTGCGGCCGGCCCGGTCCAGCTCGCGCCGCAGCCGCAGTGCGAGGCGCCCCGCCAGTTCGTGCCCGAGCACCGCGGGCACCAGGACCGTGACCACCGCGGTGACCGTCGCCGCCGTCGTCCCGCGAGCGACCAGGTCCATCACCCACGGCAGCACCCACACGCCGACGGCCGCACCGCCCACGAAACCGGCCAGCGAGACGCAGCCGGCCACCAGTCCGCGCCGGTAGCCGGAGACGGCGTAGAGCACGATCACCAGCAACAGCACGAGATCGAGCAGGTCCACGCATGCCGCCTTTCTCTCGGACCCGAGTACGCGCGGGACGGGCCCGGCGATCAGCGTGATCGGGTACGCGCACGGGGGTCCGGGAACCGGCCACGTGTACGTGTACCCACAGAAACGACCCGGACCAGGACGATGGTTCCACCAGGTGGCACAGCACACATCGCGGACGGGGCGGATGGGGGTGAGGGTGAGGTCATGCGTGGAGTGGGTGAGGAAGGGCGCGCCCGGAGCCTCTGGGGCCCGAAGCGGCAGCGCGCCCCGTGGAGCCGGCGGACCCGGCCGACGTGGCGGACGCGACCGGCGTGGCGGGCCCGGCGGACCGAAGCCGGGCTGACCGGGTCGACCGAAGCCGGGCTGACCGGGCCGGTCGGGCGCACCGTAACCGGGTGGACCGAGTCGGCCGGGCTGGCCGTGCGGACTGTGCGGGCCTGGTGGAAACCGGGCGGGGACCGGACCCCGGGGGAGCCGCGGGGCGTCACGGCGGTGCGCCGGCAGACGCGGCTGCTGCGGCGCGCCCTGATCGGGCTGCTGTGCCTCCTGCCGGTGGCCGCCGCCGTCGGCGCGCTGCTGCTGGGCGCGGAGGGCGTCGGCCGTACGGTCACCGAGCGGGCGCCCACGGGAGCGCACGCCCAGGACGCCGATCCGCTGTCCGCGCAGAGCGTGGCGCCCGGCTCGGCCGCCACCGCGCACCGCGCGCCCCGGCCGCGCATCGTGTCGCGGTCGGTCTGGCTCGACGCCACCGCACGGCACGTGCAGCCGCCCCCGCGCTACGACGACAAGGTCGTCGCCGTCTTCGTCCACCACACCGACTCGCCCAACGGCTACGCCTGCGCCGACGCACCGAGCATCATCCGCCACCTCTACGCCGGGCAGACCGGCGCCCGCCAGTGGGACGACATCGGCTACAACTTCCTCGTCGACCGCTGCGGCACGATCTACGAAGGCCGGGCCGGCGGCGTCGAACGGGCCGTCATCGGCGCGCACACCCAGGGGTTCAACCACCGCACGGCAGGCATCGCGGCGATCGGCACGTTCACGACGGGGACGCCCGTGCCGCGCGCCATGACCGACGCGATAGCCGCGCTGGCCGCCTGGAAACTCGGCCTGGCCGGAGTCGACCCGCGCGGCAGCGTCACGCTGGTCTCCAGCAACCGGCTCGCCCGCTACGACATCGGCACCGCCGCTCTGCTCCCGGCCCTCGCCGGCCACACCGACGGCTTCCGCACCACCTGCCCCGGCGCGGCCCTGACGATCCGCCTCCCCGCGATCCGCGAGACGGCGGCCCGGTTGCAGGGCCGTATCTGACCCGGCCCGCCGGGGCGTCCGTCCCCGCGGGGTGCGGGCTCAGTCCCGGAATCGGGTCCACAGGCGGGGGTAGCGCCGGGCCAGCGCCTCGTCGTCCTCGAACCCGACCGGCGTACCCGCCGGTTCGGCCGGGGCGGGCGGGACGCCCAGGTCGGGGGCGACGGTGCCGGTGAGTTGCTCGTAGGCCTCGTCGGCCGCGTACCCCAGTTCCTCGCCGTCGCCGTCGATCTCCTCGTCGAAGTCGCCGAGCAACTCGGCGAGTGTGTCCGGGTCGTGCAGCGCGCCCTCGAACACCTCCCGGCCCTGGCCGATCAGCCAGCACCGGAAGTAGTCGAAGGCGTCGTCGCTCGCCCCGTCCAGCAACACCCACGCGGCGCCCCACAGATCCCACCGGTACGCGCGGTTGTAGCGGGACTCGAAGTGACGGGCGAAGTCCAGGACCTGCTCGGGATCGAACCCGAGCAGCCGCTCCACGAGCAGATCGGCCTGCTCCTCCGGGTCCCCCTCGGCGGCCCCGCGCGTGGCGTCGATCAGCTCCCAGAACTCCGTCTCGTCCATCACGGGTCAAGCATCGGCCCTCGCGCCGGGCCCCGCACGCGGAGTGCCGCGGATCGTTGCGTCCCGTACATACTCCGGGCGCACCGCGCCCGTTCACCCCGCCCCCGGGCCCCCTGCCGCACCTGTCGTCCCTTCCGCCCCCGCCGGGCCCGTCCCTTCTGCCCCCGCCGGGCCCGGGGTGCCGTACAGCCCGGCCAGGCGCCGCGCGTCCCGGGTGAGGCGTGCGCGCAGGGACGCGGGGGCCAGCACCTCCGCCTCCGGGCCCAGGGCCGTGAGCTGGGCGTGCGCGACCTCCTCCGACTCCACCGGGAGCGTCACCGTCCTTCGGCCGTGCTCGTCCACGGGGGCGGCGACGGCCAGGGCCTCGCGGGCCGCCGCCGGATCGACGGCGTGCGCGAGCCTGCGCACCCCCTCCTCGGACAGCCGTACGACCACCTCGGCGCGCAGGATGGAGCGGGCGAACTGCTCGGCGCGCTCCGCCCAGAAGGCGGGCAGGTCGAACGCCTCGTCCCGCGCGAACCGCTCCTCACCCGCATCGACCGCCGTCAGCCGGTCGACCCGGTAGACCCGGTGGGCCCGGCGAACGGTGTCGGCTCCAGGGGCGGCCTCCCCGGCCCGGTGCGGCCCCGGCCCGCCGCCCGAGGCGTGCTCCGCGGCCCGGGCGCACAGGTACCACACGCCCGCCTTCAGCACGAGCCCGTACGGCTCCAGCTCCCGTACCACCTCCTCGCCGTCCTCCCCGCGCCGGTAGCGCGCGGTGATCCGGCGGTCGCTCCAGACCGCCTCCGCGACGGCGGGCAGCAGCGCGGGCGCCTCGGGCTCGCGGAACCAGGCCGGGGCGTCCAGGTGGAAGCGCTGCGCCGCCGTCCGGGAAGCATCGCGCACGGCGGGGAGCAGCGCCGCGGACACCTTCAGACGGGCGGCCGAGGCGGCGTCCTCAAGGCCCATGTCCCGCAGCGCGCCCGGCACGCCGCTCAGGAAGAGCGCCTCCGCCTCGCCGCGCGCGAGCCCCGTCAGCCGGGTGCGGTAGCCGCCCACCAGCCGGTAGCCGCCGGCCCGCCCCCGGTCGGCGTAGACCGGCACCCCCGCCTCCGACAGCGCCTGCGCGTCCCGCGTGACGGTCCGCTCCGACACCTCCAGCTCGCGGGCCAGCTCGGCGGCGGTCATCGGCTGCCGCGACTGGAGCAGCAGGACCATCTTGATCAGGCGGGCGGCGCGCATAGGGCCATCATGCCGGGGGCCACTGACAGCCCCGACGACGACGAAGGGGTACGGCGAGCGCCGTACCCCTTCGTCACGAGACGTCCGAGCCCTTACAGGCCGTACTTCTCCCGGGCCTCCTTGACCGCCGAGGCCTTCACCTCGCCGCGCCGGGCCAGCTGGGCCAGGGCCGCGACGACGATCGACTCGGCGTCCACACCGAAGTGGCGGCGGGCGGCCTCACGGGTGTCCGACAGGCCGAAGCCGTCGGCGCCCAGCGAGGACCAGTCCTGCTCGACCCACTGCGCGATCTGGTCCGGGACCTGGCGCATGTAGTCGGACACGGCCAGCACCGGGCCCTCGGCGCCCTGGAGCGCCTGCCGTACGTAGGGCACCCGCTCCTCGCCGCGCAGCAGCGCCGCGTCGGCCTCCAGGGCGTCCCGGCGCAGCTCGCCCCAGGAGGTCGCCGACCACACGTCGGCGGCCACGCCCCACTCCTCGGCCAGCAGCTGCTGGGCCTTGAGCGTCCAGTGGATCGCCGTGCCCGAGCCGAGCAGCTGGATGCGCGGGGCGTTCGCCGGGGCCGTCAGACCGGCCGACTCGGCCGTGTTGAAGCGGTACAGGCCCTTGACGATGCCCTCGTCGATGCCGAGGCCGGACGGCTTGGCCGGCTGCGGCATCGGCTCGTTGTAGACGGTGAGGTAGTAGAAGACGTTCTGGTCCTCGCCCTCGGCCGCCTCGCCGTACATGCGGCGCAGGCCCTCCTTGACGATGGCCGCGATCTCGTACGCGAACGCCGGGTCGTAGGACAGCGCCGCCGGGTTGGTGGCCGCGATGACCGGCGAGTGGCCGTCGGCGTGCTGGAGGCCCTCACCCGTGAGCGTCGTGCGGCCGGCCGTGGCGCCGACCAGGAAGCCCCGGCCGAGCTGGTCGCCGAGCTGCCACATCTGGTCGGCGGTGCGCTGCCAGCCGAACATCGAGTAGAAGATGTAGAACGGGATCATCGGCTCGCCGTGCGTCGCGTACGACGACGAGGCGGCGATGAAGTCGGCCATGGAACCGGCCTCGGTGATCCCCTCGTTGAGGATCTGGCCGTTCTTGGCCTCCTTGTAGTACATCAGCTGGTCGCGGTCGACCGGCTCGTACGTCTGGCCCTTGGGGGAGTAGATCCCGAGGGACGGGAAGAGGCTCTCCATGCCGAAGGTGCGCGCCTCGTCGGGGACGATCGGCACCCAGCGCCTGCCGGTCTCCTTGTCGCGGACCAGGTCCTTGACCAGGCGGACGAACGCCATCGTGGTGGCCACGCTCTGCGAGCCGGAGCCCTTGTCGAAGGCGGCGAAGGCCTTGTCGGCCGGGGCCGGCAGCGGCGCGAGCGGGTGCACGCGGCGGGCCGGGGCCGGGCCGCCGAGGGCCGCGCGGCGCTCCTGGAGGTAGCGCACCTCGGGGGAGTCGGCGCCGGGGTGGCCGTAGGGGACCTGGCCGTCGACGAAGTCGCTGTCCCTGACCGGCAGGTCCAGCAGGTCGCGCATCTGCTTGAACTCGTCCACCGTCAGCTTCTTCATCTGGTGGTTGGCGTTCTTCGACGCGAAGCCGCTGCCCAGGGTGTGGCCCTTGACCGTCTGGGCCAGGATCACCGTCGGGGCGCCCTTGTGCTCCAGGGCGGCCTTGTAGGCGGCGTAGACCTTGCGGGCCTCGTGGCCGCCGCGCGAGTAGTGGAAGCACTCGATGATCTTGTCGTCGCTCAGCAGCTTCGCCATCTCGGCGAGCGCCGGGTCGGCGCCGAAGAAGTCCTGGCGGATGTAGGCCGCGTCGCGCGTCTGGTACGTCTGGATCTGCGCGTCCGGCACCTGGCGCAGTCGGCGCAGCAGCGCGCCCGTGGTGTCGAGCTGGAACAGCTCGTCCCAGGCGGTGCCCCACAGCGACTTGACCACGTTCCAGCCGGCGCCGCGGAACTGGGCCTCCAGCTCCTGCACGATCTTGAAGTTGGCGCGGACCGGGCCGTCCAGGCGCTGCAGGTTGCAGTTGATGACGAAGGTGAGGTTGTCCAGCTGCTCACGCGCGGCCAGCGCGAGGGCCGCCGTCGACTCGGGCTCGTCCATCTCGCCGTCGCCGAGGAACGCCCACACGTGCGAGGCGGAGACGTCCTTGATGCCGCGGTTGGTGAGGTAGCGGTTGAAGCGCGCCTGGTAGATCGCCGACAGCGGGCCGAGGCCCATGGAGACGGTCGGGAACTCCCACAGCCAGGGCAGGCGGCGCGGGTGCGGGTAGGACGGCAGCCCGCTGCCCCCGGCCTCCTGGCGGAACTTGTCCAGGTGGGCCTCGCTCAGGCGGCCGTCCAGGAACGCGCGGGCGTAGATGCCGGGAGAGGCGTGGCCCTGGATGTACAGCTGGTCGCCGGAACCGTCGCCCTCCTTGCCGCGGAAGAAGTGGTTGAAACCGGTCTCGTACAGCCATGCCGCCGAGGCGAAGGTGGCGATGTGGCCACCGACGCCATACTTGGAGCCGCGGGTGACCATCGCGGCCGCGTTCCACCGGTTCCACGCGGTGATGCGGGCCTCCATGGCCTCGTCACCGGGGACGGCCGGCTCGGCCGCGGTCGGGATGGAGTTGACGTAGTCGGTCTCCAGGAGCTTCGGCAGGGCGACACCAGTGCCCTCGGCGCGCTCCAGCGTGCGGCGCATCAGGTACGCGGCACGGTGCGGCCCGGCCGCCTTGGCAACGGCGTCCAGGGAGGCCCGCCATTCGGCGGTCTCCTCGGGGTCGCGGTCCGGGAGCTGGTCGAGCTCGCTCGGCTGGATGGCGTTGGGGTCGGTCATGTCGCCGCCTTCCTCAGTCGAAGGGGGTTCCCTCATCTGCAAGGGTTCGGGGGTGCCCTAGGTCTTTGGCAGGACAGGGCTCAAGGGGCTCTGGTGGGAGCCCGTCGCCGACTGTAACTCCCTGATCGATGATCGATCAAAGGGTTGAGGGGCAAAACCTCTCGATTCCGAGAAAGTCGGCACGGGGTGCCTTTCGAACAGGCACGCGGTGCCGCATTTTCGAACTGTTTTCGCAGGTGAGCTGGGGGGTGCTCGACTGCCGCGCGGTGGTCGGCGGGGGGCTCGGAGAGTGCTCGCGGCGGGGAACCGGGGGCCCGGAGGCTGCTCCTCGGTGGGAGCGCGGGAGCGCGGGAGCGCGGGGGCGTGGGGGCGTGGGAGCGCGGGGGCTCAGGGGCGCGGCGCGCAGCCCAGGACGTGCGCCTTCACCAGCTCCGCGATCCGCGGATCACGCCTGCGGAACGCCTGCACCAGCTCCTCGTGCTCCTCCGCGTACGACTGCTGGACCGTGCCCAGCCAGCGGATGGACAGCGCCGTGAACACCTCGATGCCCAGGCCCTCCCAGGTGTGCAGCAGCACCGAGTTGCCGGCGGCGCGCACCAGCTCCCGGTGGAAGCCCACCGTGTGCCGCACCTGCGCGGTGCCGTCGGCCCGCAGGTCGGCGTCGTAGAGCGCGCTGACGTGCGGCTCCAGGGCCGAGCAGTCCTCGGCCAGCCGGTCGGCCGCCAGCTCCGCCGCGATGGCCTCCAGTCCGGCCCGGACGGGGTAGCTCTCCTCCAGGTCGGCGGCGGTCAGGTTGCGTACGCGTACGCCCTTGTTGGGGGCGGACTCGATCAGCCGCAGCGACTCCAGCTCGCGCAGCGCCTCCCGCACCGGGGTCTGGCTGACCTCCAGCTCGGTCGCGATCCGCCGCTCCACGATCCGCTCGCCCGGCTTCCAGCGCCCGCTGACGATCCCCTCCACGATGTGCTCGCGGATCTGCTCGCGCAGCGAGTGGACGACGGGCGCGGTCATGGAGGCTCCTTAAAGCGGGGCCGGGCGGCGGCCCCCGGGGGCGTTGACGCTTAGACAATACGGCGGTCCGCGCGGGGCGGAAGGGCGCATACGGGCGCTTTCACGCAGGTGAGACGAGGCTTACACGCCGTGATGGCCAAAAAACGGCAAACGGCGGCGCCCCCGCCCGGAGTGCTCCGGACGGGGGCGCCGCACCCGCTGTTCCCGCGTGGGGACGAGGTCAGAGGCCGGTCCCGACGCCGTCGGGACCCTCGGCCCGGGTCACAGACCCAGCTCGACCTCGAACTCGCCCGCCTCCAGGATCGCCTTGACCGCCGTCAGGTAACGGGCCGCGTCGGCGCCGTCCACCAGGCGGTGGTCGTAGGAGAGGGTCAGGTAGGTCATGTCGCGGACGCCGATGACCGTGCCCTCCTCGGTCTCGATGACGGCCGGACGCTTGACCGTGGCACCGATGCCGAGGATCGCGACCTGGCCCGGCGGCACGATGATCGTGTCGAACAGCGCGCCGCGCGAACCGGTGTTGGAGATGGTGAAGGTCGCACCGGACAGCTCGTCCGGCGTGATCTTGCTCGCCCGCACCTTGCCCGCCAGCTCGGCCGTGGCCTTGGCGATACCGGCGATGTTCAGGTCACCGGCGTGCTTGATGACCGGGGTCATCAGGCCCTTCTCGGAGTCCACCGCGATACCGACGTTCTCGGTGTCGAAGTAGGTGATGGTCCCCTCGGCCTCGTTGATCTTGGCGTTGATGGCCGGGTGGGCCTTCAGCGCCTGCGCGGCGGCCTTGACGAAGAACGGCATCGGGGAGAGCTTGACGCCCTCGCGCGCCGCGAAGGAGTCCTTCGCCTTGGCGCGCAGCTTCATCAGCCGGGTCACGTCGACCTCGACCACCGAGGACAGCTGCGCCTGCTCGTGCAGGGCCTTGACCATGTTGTCGCCGATGACCTTGCGGATCCGCGGCATCTTCACGGTCTGGCCGCGCAGCGGGGAGGCCTCCAGGGCGGGGGCCTTCTTCGCGGCGGGCGCGGCAGGGGCGGCGGCCGGGGCCGGGGCCTTCGCGGCCTCGGCGGCGGCGAGCACGTCCTGCTTGCGGATCCGGCCGCCGACGCCGGTGCCCTTGACGGAGCCCAGGTCGACGCCGTTCTCGGCGGCGAGCTTGCGCACCAGCGGGGTCACGTAGGCGCCCTCGTCGGTCGCCTGTGCGGCGGGAGCCGGAGCCGCGGGGGCGGCGGCCGGGGCCGGAGCGGGCGCCGGGGTGGCCGGGGCCTGCGGAGCCGGGGCCGGAGCGGCCGGGGCC
>NZ_JBHJUW010000158.1:0-17853 GCF_042268205.1 Streptomyces sp. NPDC056160 | reverse complement strand
GCCGGAGACAAGGCTTACTCGTCTCGCGGCAACCGTGCCTACCTGCGCAAACGCCGTATCAAGGCGGTCATCCCGGAGAAGAAGGACCAGGCCGCCAACCGGAAGAAGAAGGGCAGTGGAGGCGGTAGGCCCGTCAGTCACGACACCGGGCTCTACAAGGAACGGAACACCGTCGAGCGGGCGATCAACAGGATGAAAGCATGGCGAGGCATCGCCACCCGCTACGACAAGACCCCGGGGAGCTACCTCGCCGGACTCCACCTCCGGGCCTCCGTGATCTGGATCAAGGACCTCACACGAGCGGCCCCTTGATCACAACCGAATACGCTCCCTAAAGAAGCTGGGTTGATCACTTGCTCGGAGTGGAAGTGATCTCGCAGGCGCTCGTGACGGGATACTTCCTCGGGGTCGGGCCCGGCTCGACACCGACGGAGGCGGAGGAGCACCTCGGAGCCTCTGTACGGCAGCTGCACGGCCGCAGCAAGCCGCACCGGCTGCTGAGGCTCGACTTCGGTCTCGTGGAGACCACGTTCACCGGTGAACCCGACTGGGTGTGCCAGTGGCTGTCTCTGCAAACGCATCGGCTGGCCGGGATGCCCTCCCTAGCTGACGATTGTGCCGAGAGGTTCGGTCTCGAGTTCTCGGAGACGGTCACCTGGGGACAGCTCTCGCCGGAAGTCAGGAACAGCGCTGATCTCGTTGACGTGTCGCCCTATACCGTGCAGTACAGGTTTCCTGCCGTCAAAGCAACGATGCACCTGTCCGAAAATCCGGAGGGCGACGAGCTAGGCCGGGTGATCGAGAGAATCTCGATCGGGGTCTGAGCCAGGGACCGTTGCGTGATCGCGATTCGTCCGGAACATCGTGCTGGTCCGGCCTTGGGGTGGACGTCTCGGTTCGGGCAGGGGGCAAACGCAGTGCAGGCACGGTCTCGGTGATCATGTGAGTGTCGAGGTTCCATGAGTCATCCGCACTGCCATTGACCGTATGCCTGCTGACGGTAACCGTCCGAACTCAGGAAACAAGTGGAAGAGCCGGAGGCAGCAGCTCATGCACGGCGACTCACGGCCTGGGCCGCGGAGCGTCGATGGCTGTCGGCTCGGCGATGCCGGCCACCTCACCGGGGACACCGCCCACGATGCCGTCGACCGCGGTCTCGACCGGCCCGCCGCCGAAGCCGACTTCCGTCCCGCTCTCGGCGTCATTGCCCTCGCTGGCGAGGTCGCCCGCCAGGCTGGCGCCGTCGTGGATGGCCGTCTGGGTCTGATCGGTTGGAACGCCACAGCGCCAGCGTGTGGTCCTTGGGCGGCAAGTAGAGCCACTCGGCGCGCAGCGCCTGAAGCCGATTGGGGCCGGGCGACAGGCCCTGGGTCAGAGCCTTTGGATGTGCCGGTCCAGCAGAGTCCTGATGCGGTCCACGCCCCCCAGTTCTTGCACGCCGCGTTTGGGCAGCACGGTCAGACACGAGACGTTCTTGTCGCCGCTGAGCAGGACGAAGGTGTCAGGGGTCTCGGCGTAACGCGGGGCGGCGGTCCAGTTGAGCTGGCTGGAGCCGCCTGTGTTGCTGACGGTGGCGCCGAAGTCGTCGATTTTGGCGCGGTACGCCCCATTCCGGGACGCGATTTTGTGGAACTGGCGGGCCATGAGCCAGGGCTGTATCACGAACAGCAGCACGACGAGCAGGCCAGCGATCACCAGCGACTGCGTGTCGGGGGTCTCACCTTTCACCAGCGGCACCGCGGACGCTCCGACGAACGCAGCCACGCCGATCAGAGCGAACCGTTGCGTCCGCCGGGCACGGCCCGACGCCTTGGCCCGCGCTTTGAGTGCCTGTCTCATGTCCTCTCGCGTCACCTGGTACTCCAGTTCGACGTACTCCCCCACCGTGGTTTCCGCACGGTCCTCCATGGGCCCTCCCCTTGGTCATCTTCGTGATCGGATCAGGGGAGGATATCTGGCGACCGGGCCGGTGACACGCGCCAATTGGGAACAGGATCAGGTGGACTGCGCCGCAAAGTCCCTGCGCAGCGAGCTGTTCGTCGCAGCCGAAGGCCACGCCGCCCGCGACTGGCGAAGGCCCCTGGCCGCCCTCGGCATCACCGGATGAACCCGGGCAGACCTCGAACATGCAAGGGACCCTGACCCCGCGCCGCTGCACGGACGTGCTCCGGCGGGCCGAACGACACCTAGCGCAACCCGTGGCGCAACAGATAGGCGCAACCCGTGCCGCCCGTGATCCTGTTTCCCGAGGCGGCGCAGGTCACGCGGCCCGGACGGCTTGCCGGGCACGGGCCAGCCGGCGCAGCTCGCAGCGCGGCCGGCACCGAGGGGGCCGTCTGCCAGTAGGGGTGCCACCACAAGCCGCACGGACAGGCGCAGCAGACGGCGGCGCCGGGCGGTGGTGTCGCAGGGGCGGGGTGCGGCGAGCACGGCGTAGGTGGCGTTCCAGGCGGCTTGCGTCTGCACCAGATCGTCGGGAAAGCCGGTCACGTCCATACCGGCATTAGATCGCTTGTTCGAATTTCGTGTCACTTCGGACATGCCCTGCCCAGCGCGCGTGTGTCCTGTGCCACCGAACCTTGAGCGTGTGCCAACGAAGTTTGGGTGGCACCGGGGTTTGGTCGTCAAGGGTGGGGGCCGTAGGGCTTGCGGCTGCACCGGATCCGCGTCACCCTTCAGCTGAGCTGCTCGGCCAGTCCGACGATGATGCCCTCGGGGCCGCGGACGTAGCAGAGCCGGTAGCGATCCTCGTACTGGGCCAACTCGCCGACGAGTTCGGCGCCGCGAGTGCGCAGGCGGGCAACGGCGTCCTCAATGTCGTCGACGGCGAACATGACGCGGTGCGTGCCCAGAATGTTGTGCGGCCTGTTGCACGGCCCGGCGCTGATCGCCGCGGGGCTGCGGTACTTCGCCAGCTCAAGCCGGCTGTGACCGTCCGGGGTCCGGAGCATCGCGATGTCACAGCGGACGCCGTCGAGCCCGGTGCACTGGTCGGCGACGAGACCCTCGACCTCCGCCCTGCCCTCCAGCTCCATACCGAGTTCCACGAAGAACGCGATGGCGGCATCCATGTCCTCGACAACGATGCCGACGTTGTCCATCCGCTGAATCGCCATGCTGGTTTCTCCTTCTTCCGCATGCGGCCGGTGGTGGCCGCTGATGCCCCTGGGACGAAGCCGGTGGCACGTTCTCGACATCCTGCGCCACAAATCTCAGCGAGCGGCCCGCACCACTCAAATTTCGTTGGCACACGCTCAAGGTTCGGTGGCACAGGACACCGTGGTCGGGGTTGCGCCGGGCGTGATCGGCCTCATGGTCGGACCCGTGGCCGCCCCCACCACGGCGGTCCGGCCCGGCGGCGAGGACCAGGCGCTGGAGTTCGTCCGGCTCCAGCGCCTCGACCTCCCACTACACGTGAGCTCGGGGCTGTCGGCGGCAGAGGTCCTCGGACCATTCCCGGAGCCGGTCCTCGAGGACGAGGCTGTCGCCGCGGCTGACGGTCTGGAGCAGCTGGGCGCACACGGTCGCTTCGGCGGCGAGGCCGGCCGGGCTGCCCAGGATGGCGAAGGCGGCGCGGACGCGGGCGGCGATGTTCGGCTGGAGGAGTGTGTAGGCGTAGAGGGTGGCGCAGTCGAAGCCCTGGGAGGCTTGGCCGCCGGGTAATCCCGGCGCATTGCTGCGCCGGGGTCCCCTCAGAACCGTGCGTGCACCTCGTCGATGCACACGGCTCAAGCAAGCCACGAGGGCGCTCATCGGATGGTGCTGTGTCGGATGCGAGCGGCGTGACGCCGTGCGCATTCGGCGTGTACCAAGCGGGTTTGATCGCCTCGCGGCGTCATTCTCCCCGCGTGCCGAAGGTAATCGGCTGAGATCGCCTTGCGAGCGATCACTTGCCACCAGCGTCCCCATTCCAATGGAGACTGCGGTGGCTGGTGGGGAGTCAGGACATTTTCCCCGCACAGCGGGCAGCGTCCCTCCTGCCGGTCGAGCAGGCGGAGGTTGTAGCTGTCAAGTGCGGGTTTGATCCTGCGACGCCGCTTGACCCAGTACTCAGTCAGGGCGGGGTCGTCTGTTGACGCCGCGCCCTTGACCAGGGTGTGTCGGACGATCGGCGTCCAGGACGACTTGACCAGGAAGGTGCCGCTGGCGCGGTCGCCGAAGACCCAGTAGTCGTTCCTGAACTTGTTGTACTTGCCGAAGTACCGTCCGGAGATCCAGTGCTTCGAGTTCTTGGGGCGACGGAAGCAGGCCCACTTGTAGGTCAGCTTCCATATGTGGATGTCGATGTCCTTGAAGACCTCGGCAGCCACCACCCCTCGGTAATAGGAAGCCCAGCCCCGGATGATGGGGTTGAGCTTGACGATAACCGCCTTCTCGTTCGATCCGCGCAAACCATGCATCACTTCCGAGAGCCGTTCCCGATGCCGCTTGACGGCGGCCTTGCTCGGCTTGATCAGCAGCTTGCCCACCGGATAGCGGCGGAGATCGAAGCCCAGGAAGTCGAAGCCGTCTTCAAGGTGGACCACTCGGGTCTTCTCCTCGTTGAAAGCCAAGCCCCTCGGCTTCAGCCACTCGGCAAGCCGTGCCTTGACCTCGCGCGCCTGCTGCTCGGTAAAGCAGCACACGACGAAGTCATCGGCGTATCTGACCAGCACCGTAGAGTCAGGGCGCGTCTGCCCCGCTGCCTTCTGGGACGGGGCAGTCGCGAGCCGGACTCCGGCCGCCTCCTCCAGGCCGTGCAGAGCGACGTTCAACAGCAGAGGGCTGATCACACCCCCTTGCGGGGTGCCCTCCTTGGTCGGGGTCCCCGGCCGTGACGCGGCCAGCATTGCGCTGTGTCGCCTGTCGCACACTCAATAGCGTGTTCGACCGACTGCGCAGCATCAACTTTTGCAGGTTCCGGACTTGCGCCCAGTCCTGCTCCTGAGTCGCCTTGAAAAATCCTGCGCCGCAGTCGCTGTACTTCGATCTCGCAAGCACGCCAATTCACAGCGTCCCAGTCGATCTCATTGCCCTCAGGTCCGTTCACCATAGGTGCCTAACTTGTCCCTCGGTTCCAGTGCCATGACACAAAATCATCAAAGGCTCACCTGTCCACGTCAGCCCGCTTTCGCGTCCGGGCACCAGGCCCGGTATCCGACCGGTTATCTACGGCAGTCGGCGGAGGAGCCGACCACATCGCCGCAGTTTCCCGTCTCCTTTCGGCTGTCGGCGTTCGCTTCTTGGACATCCTGTTCCCGCCCGGGAGTTCAGCTCCCCTTGCGGTCGGCTTACCGCCGCCATCCTTCAGCGACGGACCCGGACGGGGTTTCCACGTTTCGCACACATGAGATGCGACCGGGGTCGGGTGCCCTCTGTACCCCGAGGTCAGCGGTACTCACACGACCAGTAGTTGGCCCCTGGTCGCCGCCTGCCGCTCCTCCACGGCGTAGACCATGCACCTCGGAATTGCTTCCATCCATCCGAGGTTTCTGGGCAACGAGGCATCATCGAGGGTTCACTGATGTTCACCCGCCCGGCCTTCCCCTCCTCCGCTCCCCGGATGGATCGGGGCGCGGTTCGCATGTTCCCTGAGCTTCGACCCCCGGGATTACTCCCAGCGCACGTCAGGGCGGGGACGGGCATCGAGTACTAGCCCGAGATCACGGAGCAGGCATACGCCCACCCTCCATTCCCGTGATCCGCTCATGTTGTGCGACCTCGTGTCGCAACCATCCTTCCCGGTCGAGCAGCATCAGGGGTGATGTGGTGAGGTTCGCCCAGTGCAGGTCGGCGTGGGCTGTGGTCCAGTAGGTCACGGCCGGGGCGGGGATGCCCACGAACTCGGGGATGGCACGGTTCATGTATTGCTCGCGCACGGCGACGAGGTCGGTGCTGGTAGCTGAGAGTTTCTCCAGCGTCCTGGCGAGCGCTTCCCACCAGGAGTCGGGCAACTGAAGGATGTGCGGGCGAAGGATGGGCAAGAGGCAGCGGGACTGCGTCTGTTGCGGGGCGCCGGTCGGCTTCATCGACCGGCAGCACTGCTGCCGCTGCACCGCCCGGATGAAGGACGAAGCCGCCCGCGCGTCCTGTCCTGCCTGCGGGAGGTCACGCGTCCTGCAGGCCGACACCGGACGGTGCATCACCTGCTCGCGGACCTGCGCGGGCTGCGGCCGCCCGGTCCGCTCGCCGACCGCCAGCCATTGCGGGATCTGCCGACGCGAAGCCGGCCGGCAGGCCGCCAAGCGGGTCTGCCCTCGCTGCCAGCGGCCCGGCTTCCTGCAGACCGGCACCGGATGGTGCGGCTACTGCTCTCGCCAACGGCAGACCAAACAGCCGCCGCGGCAGTGCGTCGGCTGCGGCCAAGTACGGCGCCATGCCGGGCTCGGGCTCTGCTCGGCCTGCTGGCAGAAACATCCCGCCCGACCCTTCATCACCGCCGAGAACCTGGCCGCACGGCTCGCCGAGCCCGTGCCCTGGCTGGGTGACTACGCCGGTCATCTCGCCGAACGGCACTGCGTGAGCCGCGCCTGCATCATGATCAGCACCCTGGGCAGACTGCTGAACGACGAACAGCCCAACCACCCCCAGGCCTTGTTGGACCGAGCTCGCCGCCCCGGCCGGTCCATGGGCTCCCTCGCCCGCGCACTTGAAGGCTTCTTCACCCAGCGCGGCCTCGCCCTTCCCACCGACCAAGCGCAACGGCTCGCCGCCGGACGCCGACGACGACGCATCGACGCCATCCCGCTCCCGTTGCGACCGCCGGTGCAGGCGTTCGCCGAGTCGATGCTGCGAGCACGCGAGCGCGCCCTGAAAGCCGGCGCCCTGCCCCTCACCGACAGCACCATCGAGGCGGCCCTGGCCATCGTCCGCGACCTCGCCCGCTTCCTGGCCGACACGCGCAACAAACAGGACTGGGCCCTGACCAACGTCCACGACGTCGAAGCCTTCCTGGCGACCATGCCCAAGGGCCGTCAACGTCGACTGACCGTGCTGCGGCAGTACTTTCGTTTCGCCCGCTCCCGCAAGATCGTGCTCATCGGCCCCACCCGAGGAGTGAAGGCCAAAGGCCCATCGGGCTTCAGCGGCACCACCATCGCCGTCGAACAGCAGCGACAACTGTTCCGCCGCTGGACCACTGGCACCGACGCGCATCCGCACGAGGCACTGCTCGGAATCCTGACCCTCCTCCACGCGGCCTCCAGTAGCGAGGTCCGACTCTTTCGCGTGGACGACCTCAACTCCATCAACCACACCATCCGCCTGGGCAAACGGCCGCATCCGGTGTCCATGGACCCGGCCAGCTGGACAGCACTCGAACGCTGCCTGGCCCCTCGCGCGGATCAGCACACCGACAACCCCCACGTGATCGTCACCCGGATCACCAAGACCGGCCGGGAACCAGCCTCGACCGCCTACGTCAGCCACCTCCTGCACCCCTGCGGCATCCCACCCCGAACCCTGCGGAGCAGCCGACTCGCCGACCTGGTGAACACTCTCGACCCCAAGCTCGTCGCCGCAGCCCTCGGCATGGTCCCCGAAGGCGTCATGATCTACCTTGCCGACCACGTCGACGAGCAGCGATTGCCACAATCCCCGAACAGCTGATGAAGGAACAACCCATGAGTACCCCACCGTCCGACAACGACCTCTGGCAGGTATTCGTCGAGGCGAAGCAGGAAATGCACCGTCGCCAAGCCAACTTCTATCAGCACGCTCAGGACAGGCCCGAGGTCCTCAAAGCCGCACTGGCTGGAGGAGCAGGGGCGTGGGATCAGGGCGCTGCCCTCGACTTCCTCGCGGCACTCTCTGCCGACGGGCCAACTCTCCTCCCAGAGCTTGTGGGCTGGTCCACGTCTCACCGATGGGCCCTTGCCGCTCGACAGGCCATCGACCAAATCCCGCGTCACCAGCTGCTGCCTCTGCTCGAACCGCTCATTCTGGACCAACTCGACACGGCCGACGATGACGAATACCGGCGTTTCGCCGAACTCCTTGCTCATGTCGAGGCATGGGAGCTACTCGGCCAGCTCGTAGCCCGCGCGCTGACCACCAATGACCCTCACACACACGAAGTGGCCGAGGACTTCACGGAATCGTACGGCCCGATGTGGCTCTCCAAGCGGAACCTGTGAGGTTTCGGCGCCACCTCGCACACGTTCGCCGGAACATGTGCGCTTTGCCAGCATGCGGTGTCGATGGCGGCGTCGGCTGCCTGTTCGGTCAAGCCTCGCTGGCGGGGCAGGGTCACTGTGCTTCTCCCTCTCGGTGGTCACCGCCGCTGGCGCGACGACGTCGGAGCAACTGGTCATAGGGGGTCACCGAGGGCAGCAGCCTGGTGTCCGGCGGGAGATGGAACAGCTACCGGACCGCTGCCGGAGCGCGGGTATCCCGGACGGTCTGGTGTTCGCGACCAAGCCCCAACTCGCCGCGCGCATGGTCCTCCGGGCCCTGGACGCGGGATACCCCCGCGCGCTGGGTTGCGGGCGACGAGGTCTACGGCGACAACCCTCACCTGCGGGCCGCCCTGGAAGACCGCCGGACTGGCTACGTCCTGGCCGTCTCCAGCACCCACCCCGTCGTCACGCGAGCCTGGAAGTTCCAGGCGAAGGCCCTGGCCGCGCGGATCCCGAAGCGGGCCTGGCAGCGGCTGTCGGCCGGAGCGGGCGCGAAGGGCGAGCGGTACTACGACTGGGCACAGATCGACATCCACAACCCAATTGATCGCGTCGGCCAGTGGTGCCTGCTGGTCCGCCGCAACCGCCGCACCGGCGAACTCGCCTTCTACCGCTGCTTCTCGTCCTGCCCGATGCCGATGTCCGAGCTGGTGCGGGTGGCCGGGCGGCGCTAGGCCGTGTATCGAAAGTGGATCTTGGGCTGTGAATGATCACGATGCATGGGGCGGGGAGATCTCACGGACGAGCAGTGGGCGGTGCTGGAGCCGTTGTTGCCGAAGGGGGCCAGGGAGGGGCGGCCGCCCGTCCGGTCTCGGCGGCGGTTGATCGACGGCGTACGGTTCCGGGTCCGTGCCGGTGTTCCGTGGCGTGATGTACCTGTCGAGTACGGGCCTTGGGGCCGGGTCTACGGCCTGTTCCGCCGATGGCAGCGGCACGGCACCTGGCGCCGGATCCTCACCGGGCTCCGGTCTCTGGCTGATGCGAAGGGTGCGATCACGTGGGACCTGAGCGTCGACTCCACGGTCTGCCGCGCCCACCAGCATGCGGCCGGAGCCCGTAAGCAAGGCGATCTGCAGAAGGAACCACCAGGTGGTGTGTTCATCGTGGCGCGGGCCGCCGTGACCCGCAGCATCCGGGGCACCGACCATGCCGAGGGCACGGCGGCCCTGTCCGCCGGATACCGGGCGGAGGCCGTGCACGGATACCTCTCCCTGGTCGCCGAGCCGGGCACCAGGGCGCTGTACCAGTGCCGTGCGGGCGGGGACGACTTCACCTCGCTCGACTCCGCGTGCGAAGGCCAGACCGTGCAGCGCACCCTGGGCTACCTCTGGAGCGAGCCGCCCGCCGGCCGGCCCAGCACACCGGTGTACCGCTGCAACACCGGCGGCGGGGACCACTTCGACTCGCTACGCGAGGACTGCGAGGGGCAGCACGCCGAAGGGATCCAGGGATACCTGCTGACCACGCCCTGATCCGGCCCGCCCGCACTCGCTCCCCGGCCGAAACCCGTCCCGCACCCGGACCGTCACTGCATGTGTCCGACACCGACCGCCCGTCGTAAGGCGAGGAGACCGCGACGAGAAGTGGGGCACCCGCCCGGTGGACCTGGCCGGCCGTTCTGTGCGCGCTCGTCCTGCTGCTCGCCCCGGGCACCGGGGCGGCGGCGGCCGAGCCGCACTCCCCTCCGGCACCACTCGCCTACCCCGAGCGGGGTGCTACCGGATCAAGGCCGTCCAGCCCGACGACTGGCCGGACAAGGACGAGATCGCGGGCAACAACACCGGCGGCGTCGCCATGAACCTGGTCTGGGCGCAGTGGCAGCCCACCGTGCAGCCCATGCCGTGCTCGGCCGGCCAACAGCAGTACGACGGGCAGTGCTTCACCGTGCCCGCGCACCTGGACGCCGACATCCGCGACTGGACCGAGCGCGGTCTCGTCGTCACCGGCGTCGTCTACGGAACACCGGCCTGGGCCCGGACCGGCAGGACGTGTGTGCCCTCCGCCCCGGGCATGGAGATCTTCTGCGCCCCGGACCGCGCGAGCGACTACGCCCGCTTCGCCGGCATGCTCGCCCAGCGGTACGACGGACTGCACGGTCACGGCCGGGTCGCCGACTTCGTCATCGGCAACGAGGTCAACACCAACACCTGGTTCAACATCGGCTGTGGCCACGGCACTTCGTGCGGCACCACCGCGTGGCTCGACGAGATCGCCGCCCTCTACGACACGGCCTACGACCGGGTCACCGGCGAACAGCCCACCGCCCGCACCTATCTGTCGCTCGACCACTCCTTCGGCAGCGCGCTGGACGCCCCCGCCGCGACGGAACCCGTCCTGTCCGGCATGACCGTGCTGCGCGGCCTGGCCGCCCGCGCCGGAACCCGCCGCTGGCGGGTGGCCATGCACCCCTATCCACGTGGCCTGCGCAGTCCGGTGTTCGGTCCGGACGACACGCCGTACGTGACGTACGGCACGCTCGGTCATCTCGTGGGCTGGCTGCGCCAGAACTTCCCGGCGAACACCGAGGCCTGGTCGGACGTGCAGCTGACCGAGAGCGGCATCACCTCGGCGGGATCCTCCTCGCCGGAGCGGCAGGCGCAGGCCGTGTGCGAAACCTTCCAGGACGTACTCGGCGCACCGGCAACACCAACTACGTCTACCACCGCATGCTCGGCAATCCCACGGAGGCCGCTGCCGGACTCGCCCTCGGGCTGCGCGCCCCCGACGGCAGCGCGAAGCCCGCGTGGCGGACCTGGGCCCTGGCCCACCGCGCCGACCTGACGCCCGCACAGTTGTCCTGCGGCTTCGAGGACCTGCCGTACACGCGTCTGGTCCGCGCTTACTCCCCGCCCCGCGGCCACTGGGCCTCGACCCGCGGGCTGCCCGCCGGGTTCACCGCCGAGAACGCCTGGCGGCTGCTGCGCCACGAGGCGTCCGGCACCCGTCCGCTCTTCGAGTGCCGGGTCGGCGGCCACGACATGGTCAGCACGGAGCCGGGCTGCGAGGGCCAGGAGCCGCTCGGCCCGCTCGGCTTCGCCGCGACCGCTGCCGCGCCGGGCACCGTCGCCCTCTACCGGTGCCAGGTCCCTTCCACCGGGGACCACTTCGTCTCCGAGCAGCTCACGTGTGAGGGCCAGCGGACCGAGGGCCTGCTCGGGTACGCCTGGCGGACCTGAGAACGAGACGGCGGCCCCGCGGCTGGAACCGGCGTCGGCGAGGGGGGGGTGACGTGCCATCAGGGTGGCGTCAGCGCCTTCGGCCGGCCCAGATCCCGTACCCGATCCTCCACCAGGGGCGGACCGGCTGCCGGTGGGCCTGCCTTCCGCACGACCTGCCGCCGAAGAGCGCGGCGTACTCCTGCTTCGCCGCCTGGCCCGACGACGGACCGACCAGGTCTTCCATGAACTTCTGCGTTGCCAGGTCCCTGAACGCGTCCGTCCGTCGGAGGACCCTGGTGGTGCTGCATACCCCCGGGTGTCCAGGTGACTGCCCGGGCCCCCGCCTCCACGACCCGGCCACGACCCGGCCGAACGGTGCCAGGCACGCGCGTCCTGGCCGTGGACGTCCGCGGCCGGGTCGTCGCAGTCGTCGTCCTCGCCGCGGACACCCACGGCAACACCGCGGGCAGCATCCTGCTGGACCAGGCAAGCCCGGGACCAGAGGTTTCACTCCCATCCCGAAGCGCTGGGCGGTCGAACGGACCTACGGCTGGCTCATGCTCCACCGCCGCCTCGCCCGCGACTACGAAACCTTGCCCACCCGATCCGAAGTCGTGATCCACCTCGCCATGACCGACCTCATGGCTCGCCGCCTCACCAGCGAGAGCATCACCTCCTGGCGCGACCCGACATCACAGACCGAATAGCCGCTTCCGGGATAAAACATCGGGCGAAAACGACCTCTCAGGAGTTCTGCTGCGCTCGGAAGACCATGAGTGCCAGCTGGACTCGGTTGTCCAAGCCGGTCTTGGTGAGTGCGCGGGAGATGTGCGTCTTGACTGTGCCTTCGCTCATGAAGAGTGCCTTCGCGATGGTCGCGTTGGAAGCGCCTTCAGCGACAGCCTCGGCGACGGCGCGCTCCCGATCGGTGAGCGCCTCCAGTGCCTGCTGGGCTTTGGCGCTGGTGGAGTCCTCGGCTGTGCGAGTGTGGCGTGCCACGAGTTGGCGGGTGATCGTTGCCGAGAACGCGGATTCGCCTGATGCGGCAAGGTGAATCGCGTGGCAGAGCTCTTGCGGCGCGACATCCTTGAGCAGATATCCGCTCGCGCCGGCCTGCAACGCGTCGAGGACGTGTGTGTCCAGGTGGAAGGTGGTCAGCATCAGCACCGCGACCGACGGCACCGCCGCTCGGACACGGCGGGTGGCCTCGACGCCGTTCATCTCCGGCATCTGCAGGTCCATCAGCACGACATCGGGACGGTGCCGCGTGGCCGCGACGACGGCCTCGGCTCCGCCGGATGCCTCGGCGACGATCGTGATGGTGGGGTCCACCGACAGGACCATCGACAGCCCGGCGCGGACCATCGCGTCGTCGTCGACGATGAGCACCGACGTGGGTGCGCCGGGGGCGCTGCTGGAACGTGGAGAGCTGGTCATCGCAGGGGCACTCGCGCAGTCAGTCGGAACTCGTGGGTGTTCTCACCGCGGTCGACGACCTCGTGTTCGACTACGCCTCCCACGGTGGCGATCCGTTCGACGAGACCGCTCAGGCCGACGCCGGTTCCGGGCAACGCTGACTCGGTTTCTTCGATCGGGTTGGTGATCGTGACGAGGGCATCGCTGCCCTCGCGGCGGACATTCACCGTCACCAGTGCGCCGGGGGCGTGCTTGCGCGCGTTGGTCAGCCCCTCTTGCACGACGCGGTACACGTGCTCGGCGCTCGGAAGTTCCCGCAGCGCGGCTGTGCTGCTGGTGCTGCCGCTGTTGTCGGGCAGATCAAGGTGCGCGACGATCAACTGACCGGCTTGTCTGGCTTCGTCGATCAGTCCCGCAACGGTGTGCTCGTGCTCGGCAGTTTGCGTTGTCACGACGGTGCCGTCGCGGAGCATCCCGATCACCGTGCGCAACTCGTCGAGCGCACTGATCGCGGTCGTGCGAATCGTCGCGGCTGTCGTGCCGACATTCTTGGCGTTGTCCCCGGCGACCGCGAGCCCGCCGGCATACAGCGCGATCAGCGAGATGTAGTGTGCGACCGAGTCGTGCATGTCCCGGGCGATTCTGGCGCGCTCGGCCATCTGGATCTGTTCCGCACGCTGCTCCCGCTCGCGCTCGATACGGGCCGCTCGGTCCCGGTAGACCGCAACCAGGTCCTGCTGCTTCTGCTGCAGTGCGCCCCAGGCCACGACGGCGAGTGCGATCGCGGTGTTGACCACCACGGTGAGGCTCAGCGCGGAGTTGGCCGGATACAACAGCCAGAAGACCAGGGCGCCGGCGATGTCGGCCAACGCCACCACGAACGCCTGCTCGATGCCCCGGCTGCGTGCCACGGCGAACAGGGCCACGTAGTTGGCCACGCCGGCGGTGGCGCAGAACGCCCCGGCGACCGCCAGCACCAGGCCGACCACGACCGGAGCACGGTAACGGACCAGCAGGACGAGACTTGCGACGGCGCCCACGGAGATGTCGAGGACGCGCCACCCGCCTCCCGGGCGTTGCTCGAGGACCAGGAACAGCATGGCGAGTCCACCGGCGAACGAGGAGAGAACAAGCAACGCCGACCGGCCGCGCTCGATCCACGGCCCTCGACGCACCGGTATCTCGTCGTTGCGGCCGCCGACGACGGCGAGGGGAGGAGACATCACCGAACCACCCTAGACCGGCGGCCTCGACGAGGCAGTCAACGAAAGTCGTAGAAACTGTCGGCCGTTCGTGGACGGGATCGGTCCGATCGGCAGACGTCCGGCACATCGGCCGGCCGACATGGTTGAGGACATGAACACCACACGTCCTCGCCGACACCTGATGACGCTGCTCGGGCTCGACCCGACCGATCAGCGCTCCACGACCCGGATCCGCTTCGCCGTCACCACGGTGGCCGCCTTCGCGACCGCCGTCCAGATCATCGTTTGGTTGCTGATGGGCATCTTCCGCACTGACCTCGACGGTCCGTGGTGGCTGTGGACGCCCGGCAGCGCCCTTCTCATCAACGCTGCACTGCTGTCCGTGGACCACGTCCGCGACCAGTGGCTACGCACCGGTTCCTCGCACCGCCTCCAGACCGGATACCTCCGTACCGACGACGTCACCCGGGAGTCACTGTGACCACGCCATCGTCCACGCAGAACCTGTCTGCCTCGTCTCGTCACGCAGCCGACGCATCGGACCCGTCCACCACCACCTTCGCCGGCCGGGCGGGGATGGCAGTGGGTGCCCTCTCGGTGCCGATGGTGGCCTTGTACTTCGTCTACTCCGGACCACCTCCGGAGTGGAACGTCCTGACGCGTAGCCTGCTGACGCTGGTGATCATGGCTGTGCTGACGGCGTTCGGGGTCGCTCTGGCACCTCTGCTTCCCAGGGACGACACGGGCCGGCGCGCCATCGTCGGTCAGCTCACCATCGTGTCGCTGCTCACCTACGTCGCGGTGATCCTCTTCGCCACCTCGCTGGAGGCCGGTACTCCCCTGGCCTTCCCGGATCGGGGGATGGACCCGACCACGGACGGCCCTCTGGCGGCCGCCATGGCACTGGCTCATGGTCCGATCGCACACCTGTGGATCGCGATGTTCTTCCTCGGGTTCGCCCGTGCCGCGCAGCGGTTCACGGCAGCCGCGTCGCCGGTGGTGCCACGGTGGACCCTGCGCGGTTCCATCGTCGCCGGAGTCATCAACCTGCTGGCCATCCCGTCGCTCTACTTCGGCATGGACGCCACCCACTTCTACGCCGTCAACGGGTGGGGTGCGGATGCCCTCGTCGGTCTGATCACTCTCGTCTGGGTCGGCTTCACCGGTCTGGGCATCCACCGGGCCGGCAAGAAGCGGGCACGCATGCTGACTTGACGGGCCGGGCTGACCTCCGCCTGGCACGAACCGCCCGCGAAAGAGAACCCCCGGTGTGTTCCGGAGAGGCCTTGGAGCCCTTCCTCTCACCGGGGGTCCTCGCCGTCTCCGCGTTGGCCCTGTGGCGGCTGAGAGCCCATCTCGTTCGGTTGGCGCGGTCCTGCTCCTGCTGCCGACCGTTCTCCAGGGCGTAGGCGACTTCGTTACCCGAGTGTCCACCGTCTCCCAGGCCCAGACCGCGGCAATGCAACGACGGCACACGGACCGGCTCCTGCAAAGAACAGCGCCACCGCGCTAACCCACCTCGAACGCATGCAATGGGCTGTCAGGCATACGTCCGGGCCGGCGGCCCGCTCCCCCAGGCCACGGGGCAGCTCATCGTGCAGGGCGAAGACCTCGAAGCGGGGGCGGCGGCGCAGCGTGCCGGGTGGGAGGCTCCGGCCCGCATAGCAATACCTCCTTGAGTCCCTGGGCCTGGAGCCCGCTCCCGCCGGGGTCGAGGCGGCGGCGCGGCCGGTGGGGCGGCGGGAGGCCGCGCGGGCGGTCAACCTGGCCGCCGCCCGGCAGTACAGCGAGCGGGAGGGGCACCTGCGGGTGCCGCGCGAGCACGTGGAGGTACCGGACGGGACGGAGATCAAGCTGGGTGCCGTGGTCGACAACAAGCGGCGCCGGGCGGACAAGCTGTCCGATGAGCAGCGCGCCGAGTGGACCGCCCTCGGGATGCGCTGGTAGGTGAGGGAGAGCCGATAGCGTCACGTGCAGGCGTCACACGGTGACGCCTGCTGAACGCGAACGCTGCCGCCGGCGCCAGGCCCGGATACGGCAGCGCGGCGAGCAGTAACGGCTGTCGGACCGTTTCCGGGTCCCCATCGGTGTGTCGCTGGCGTACCAGGTGGCTTCGCACTCCGGGCAGCGGAAGCGGGGCCAGGGGTGCGGGCGCCCTTCCAGCAGGGCCGTGTACGCCTCGCCCGCGGCGTCGATGGCAGCCCAGCGGGCCCGCTGCACCCGCCAGGCCCGGGTCCGGCACTGCACGCCGCAGTACGGCCGCGAGCGCCGGCTCCCTGTCGGCAGCTCAGCCCCGCACAGGGCACACCGCCGCACCGCCTGCCTTGCCATACCCCCAGGATCCCCCGCCAGGCGGCGCCCGGCAGGCTCGCCACGAGGCATCCGTGCGGTCCCGGCCACCGCCTGGTGGCCGGGGCCGCCCCTCTTCCGGTGAGGGTGAGCCGGTGGTCTACGGGCGCGGGTGGTCCCGGACGGTCTCCTGTGCCCGGGTCACGACCTTGGCGAGCAGGTCATCGGCTTCCGCCGGAGTGCACTGGCGTTCCTGGACCACGACCAGGCCCGTGGTGCCGTCCGCTCCCACCGCCATGGTCACGCGCGGGTCAGCGGCGCCCGGGCGGCTCAGGGCGTGGCGGCCCTGGTGAACGACCTGCCCGTCGCGCAGGACAGCGAGACGGTCGGGGCCGGCCTCCACCCAGGGCGTCTCGAACGGGTCACCGCCGCACAGCTCAGGCGAGCCGGCGAACCATCCAGCCAGCGCATCGTCCGGGGCGGTGTGGTCGACGAGGCGCAGCGCCCAGCCGCCGGCGCCGTCCTGCACCTCGTAGGTCTCCGTCCAGCGGGGGTCACGGTCGGTCGCTTCGTAGGTGACCACCAGACGGTCACCGGCCCGTGCCGGGTACCACGGCGCACCGGTCAAGGCGCCGTGCCCGCTGAGCAGTGCGTCCACCTCCCCTGCCAGGTCCCACGCCGGTGCTTGGCGGCCTCGGCCCTGCTACGCGGCGATTCAGGCACGGAACGGCTCCCCTCTCGTGTGCCGGACCCTGCCGGTCCGGCGAGAACGGCACGAACCCTGACAGACCATCACGAGATATGTCCATCCGCCCTGTTCTGGGCGGGTTTGGGGTGTAGGTCGCGGCTCTCTTAAGACAGACGATCTGTCAGCGCTGTGCCAAAGGTTGGGGTGGGGCACACTCGGGTCATGACCCATGATGAGGCAGTGGACCGCCTGTGGCGTGAACGTGAGGCCATCATCCAGGAGGGGCACAAGAGGGCGCGGGACGCCCTTGATTCGTGGCCTGACGACGGGAGCCACGAGGCGATGAGGGGTTGGATCCACGCCAGGAGGGAGCTGGACACCCTCCGCTACAAGGCGATGACGGGCGAGCAGCTACCGTCAGACCTCGACGGGGCCACTGCCAGGATCATGGGGGAGCAGCGTGCGGAGATCGTACGTGAGTACCTGGAGATGCTGAGAGTCCGTCTCGTCGGCTACCCCGTTCCCTCCCGTGTGCCGCCCCCGGGGTGGCGCCCCGTGGTCTCAGTGGATAAGGACGACGTAGACGAGGAATGGGAAGAGAAAGAAGAGGAGGGTTGCTACCGGCCTGCTGCCCGCGAGGCATGGGACGACGATGACTATCTCATCGAGAGTGCCGACGATGCGCTGAAGCGTCAGTCGCAAGGCGGGATCATCAATGAGATCCTCGCGGGCGGATCCGTGGCCGCCTCGTTCACCGCTGGTGCTGCTGTGGTCAAGGCCAAGCTGGAAGCCACAACCCAGCGCGAGAAGAACAAGCTGGATGCTGAGACGGAGCGGCTCAGGATCGGGAGCCTCCCCCTGAGTGGTGGACACGCTGATACTGGATCTGCTTGATCCGGAGAAAGCGAGACCACCGCCGATGGCGATGAAGGACTACTCGG
>NZ_JBHJUW010000157.1:0-18130 GCF_042268205.1 Streptomyces sp. NPDC056160 | reverse complement strand
GGCCGCGGCCGGGGCACGGCGCAGTCGCGTTCACGGCCTGGTCGTCACCTTGTAGGTGATCTTCGCGTCGGCGATGCGCCCGCCGTTCCTGGCGGTGATGGTGAACTTGCTGGTGCCGGGAACGGTCGGGATTCCGGTGATGCCACCGGTGTCCTGGTTGAGGGTGAGGCCGCTCGGGAGGCGGCCGTCGGTGACCTCGTAGCGGAGGGTCCGCGGAGTCGTCGAGGTCACCTTGAAGGCGTACAGCTTCCCGACCCGGGCGTCCGTAGGCTCCGGCGTGGCGAAGCCCGGCTTCGGGGCCTTGACCGGCTGCGGGTCGCCGATCGACTGACCGGACGTGTCCTTCTCCTGCAGCGTCCACTCGGCGCCCGGCGTGACCTCGCTCAGGTGCCAGTGCCTGCTTGCGACGCCCAGCTGCTTCTTCTGCTCGGCAGTGAACGCACCGGCTGCGCGCGCGGACTCCCACATCCGGACGGCGGCGAGCAGAGCGGCGGAGTTCCGCCCGGACTGCAGGCTGCTCACGCTGGTCTCGAAGTTGATACCGGCGTCGAGGGAGGCCGCGTGCGCCAGGGTGTCCTCAATCGTCTGCAGGACGTCGCTGCCCGAGAGCCCCTGCTGGCCCATCATCCCGGGCAGGTAGTTCGCCCGGTAGAAGGTGTTGCTGCGGATGATCTGGGCGTAGCTCGTGGGACCGATCTCACCCCAGCTCGCCCTGGACTGGGCGTCCCACGTGTTCGACGCGAGGTTGCTGCACTCGGTGATGAAGTTCTTGGTGGTGACCTGCCGGTGTACGCCGTTGACGAGGCGCGCGAAGCCGTAGCCGCCCCAGCCGTTGTAGCCAGTGCCTTCAAGCCCGTCGAAGGACGTGGCATGGACGCCGCTGGTGTTGTAGGCGGTGGCAAGCCGGGTTGCGATCTCGTCGGTGATCGGCAGACTGGCCAGCGCGCCGCCATAGCCGTTCTGGATGAGCCGGGCGACGGTGGTGCCGGCCGGGTAGTCCTGGGCGGCCGAGGACCACTGTGCCCGCTTGAGGCCGCCGACCTGCCACTCGGTGCTGCTGACCTTGGTGATGGAGTCGTAGGTAATGAACTCGTCGCCGATCCGCAGCCGTTGACCGTCGACACCAGAGGCCAACAGGACGCTGGCGTCCACGTACAGCGTGGTGTCCGCCCCGGCCAGCGGGCGAGTGAGCTTGGCGGAGCCGCCCAACGCGAGCCGTGGATCGGCCGGTGCCTTCACGTACGGGTCGTTGGTGTCGATGAAGGTGGACAGGGTGTGCACCCCGACCTCGATGCCCTCCTTCGCCGCCGCGGCCACCAACTGGGCGGCGGCCGCGTCCGATCCGCCGAAGGAGCCGTTGAACTGGTAGTGCCCGTGCGACACCCACGGTCCGTTGCCGGAGATCGCGTAGATGTTCCGCACCCCGGCCTGCGCGGCGAGCTTGGCGGCCGCGGTGACGTTGCCCGTGTTGAGGTCGTGGACCCAGAAGTGGGTCTGCGAGGTGCGCTGGGCCGCCTTCTGCCACTGGCCGTCGAGGGTGGGGTACGCCTGGTCGTGCTCCTTGGCGATCTGGCTGAGCACGGTCAGGGCGAGATCCGGCGCACTGCCGAACAGGGCGATCTTCGACCCGACGATCCGGCCCTCGGGCGCGGGCAGCGGGCCGAGCGGGATCTCGTAGCCGTTGGTGCGCTGCCGGACGCGTACCTTGCTGTAGTCGTAGGTGGTGGCGCGCAGGACACTGCCCCATGTGGTCTTCGCAGCGACGTTGCTCGCCAGCCACTCGTCCTTCACGCCGGTCTGCAGCCCGTACGGATTCCAGATGAGATCAGGGCCGAACCCGTACGCCAGATGCTCGTTCGGCCACCCGCCCACCGTCTTGTCGTTCAGCGGCCGGACCCCCATGACGAAATCGGAGTCGGAGACCACACCGACCGTCTCGCCGATGGTCTCGTCGAGCGTCGTCGGCAGCGGACCCCACAGCAGCGTCTGCACATCCACACCCGAGGCGGCCGTCAGGCCGACGACTTCGAGTGTGGAATGCGTGGGGAACCTGACGGCCTCCACCTGGATCGTCACACTCTCGCCGACGAACTCCAGGACCTGCCGGTTGTGCGACCGGTCGCGCGACACGACCCGCACCTCCGCGGGAACCACGTGCTTACCGTCGGCCACCACGCTGACCAGCGACACGGGGGTGTCCTTCGCCAGGTGGTCGGTGCCGTTGCGCAGGTCCACCAGCCTGTCCACGTACCCGGAGCCGCTGATGCCCAGCGACAGGAAGCCCGCCCTGATCCGTAGTGACGAGGACGCCTGGGGAATGGCCGTTCGCGCCGTTGACGCGGCATGCGCGGGGCCCGCGGCCATGGCTACGGCCGAACTCAGACCGCTGGCAACCAGAAAGCGACGCCTGTCCACATTTCCTCCTAGGTGAAGTGACTCTCGATGACACGCGGGATCGCTGATCAACCGCCCGTGAACAGCACAGAGGGGCGCAAGGCCGGCAAACGTCGAGCGACGAAGGAGGCCACCTGGATAGTTCGTACTCTTCAGCCGAGATGGTTCGCGCTGTTCCGGGGAGCGGGATCGGTGGGCGGCCGCGAGCCTGAGGGCCCTAGGCCTGCCCGTGCAGGGAAGTACGCTTCCTTCTCGTGTGTTACTACCGCAGCACAAGTGCGGTCTAGCGTGCATGGCACGGAAGGGGCCGTCAAGACTTAGTTCCGATCTATTCCGGATGGCGTGGGTGCTCTGTGGAGTGATCCGAGCAACCCCGAACGGACGGCCCGGGAGGTATCCCGGGGGGTATCTTGGGGGCCCAGCACTTGGTATTTCGTGACGTGCATGCATCGGATACATGGAGCAACATGACTGGATCTTCCCGGCCCGCGTCCGCGGCATCGGATTCGGAGACTGCGGCGGAGGCGGCTCCCTACCGTCCCGGCTACGAGGTCGCGGCGGAGCGCATCCTGGAGTACGTCGCACGGCAGGGGATGGGGCCTGGCGACCGGCTGCCGACGGAGAAGGATCTGGCGGCCGAAGTGGACATGAGCAGAACGGTGGTGCGAGAGGGCGTCAAGATCCTCTCGGCCCTCGGGAGGCTCTCGGTGGAGAAGGGACGCGGCATTTTCGTGGCGCATCCCAGGAACGACCTGTGGTCCGACACGTTCTCCCGGTTCCTGCCCACCGACCCGAGCCGCGTCGGTGAACTGTTCGAGTTCCGGCGCTTCACCGAGATCGAGACCAGTGGGCTCGCGGCCACGCGGGCCACACCGGTACAGCTCAGGGCGATCCGCGAGGCAGCGCAGCGCTCGGCGGAGGCCGCCGAACGCAACGACCACGAGTCGTTCGGCCGGGCCGATGCGGAGTTCCATCAGGCGATCGGCGCGGCAGCGGGGAACGCGTTCCTCTCCAGCCTGGTCGACGCGATCCAGCGGCTGCAGCGCCAGGTCACCATCGTGGCCCTGGCCGACTCCACACCGGGATCACTCGCCGGGGCCGCGGAGCAGCATCTGGCGATCCTGGAAGCGATCGGGGCCGGCGAGCAGGAACGGGCCGCCGCCCTCATGGCCCGTCATATCGACACGACGGAACTCCAGGTCCAGCGAGAGATCCGCAACCGCATCTTCGCCGCTCCCGCCGGCCCGGACGGAGCGTGACTGCGGACGGCGGCCTCGATCAGCTGGGCCCCTTCGGCCCCCGCCCCGCCGCCCACGCCGGAAACGATCAGGCGACGGGGCGACGGGGCGACGGGGCGACGGGGCGACGGGGCGGTCTAAGCGTGCCACGGTCATACATCGCCCGGCCATGTATCAGATCTATTGCCGCCTGGTTGAGGCAATAACTCCGTCTCATCTCTTGACATGTCGACGTGCGCGGACTTCCATACCGAAGGTGCCCTGAGGGGCGATCGCTGAGGAGGAGCGGTCGCCCCTCGAGCAGCAGGACTCCGCGAAGAGTCTGAACCATGTGACGGATTCGGTGGACGGTCGGCAGCGAGATTCCCTCTCTCGTCACGGTACGAGCAAGACAGCGACTCGGAACCGCCCCCGGACAACGACGGGTAGGGGAAGTTGGACATGACGCACAATCCGATACTCACGAGAACCGCCGCCCTCGCAGGTGCTCTCCTCCTGGCAGGATGCACCGCCGGCAGTTCCGGTACGAGTGCATCCAAGGGCGACAGCGACAAGGTCACCTTGACCTTCCTCACCTTCGAAACGCCCAACCTGGACGCGAAGTACTGGGACGCCGCGATCGCCCGCGCCTCGGCGAAGGTGCCCGGGGTGACGATCAAGAAGCTCGTGTCACCCAGCGCCGACCGCACTGGGTACGCGAAGCAGCTTGACAGCACGGGCCAGTTCCCGGACGTCATGATCGGCCTGAACCCCGCCGGATTCGCCGAGGCGGGCAAGCTTGCGCCGTGGACGGACAAGGAACTCGCGACGTACAAGAACCCCCACGCCAACACCTACGGCGGCAAGGTCTACCAGCTGCCCTACTCCGCCCAGACGACGCTGGTCTACTACAACAAGAAGGACTTCGCAGCGGCCGGCATCGACACACCTCCCCGCACGTACCGTGAACTGCTCGACGACAGCGCAAAGTTGAAGAAGAAGGGCATCAACCCCTTCGTGGTCGGCGGTGGCGGCAAGGACTCCTGGGCCGACATGTTCCCGCTGATCTGCACGGTGGCCATCGACGTCTACAAGAAGACGCCGGACTGGCTGTCCCAACGCGCCGAGGGCAAGGTCAAGTTCACCGATCCGGCGTTCGTCGCCGCCGCCCAGAAGGTCGCCGGCCTCGCGGACAAGGGGTACATCGACCGCGCTGGCCTCTCCCGCTCCTACGCGGACACCGAACAGGCCTTCCGTGACGGCAAGGGCGCGATGTATCCGATGGGCAGCTGGTTCTCCGCCTCGGCCGACACGAAGAAGCCGGACTTCGACACGGGCGTCTTCGCGTGGCCCACGGACCAGGGGGCCCCGGCGCTCCCGGGAGTCCTCGGCGGCGGGATGACGGTGAGCTCCAAGGCGTCCGATGTGCCCCTGGCCAAAAAGTGGGCCAAGGCCTTCATGGAGGACCAGAAGAACCTGGACGCCGCCGTCAAGTCCGACGGGCTCATCATCGACATCAAGGGATACAGCCCGCCCAGCACCATGGGCCCCGTCTACAAGAAGACCCTGGCGGCCTACCAGCAGGCCCAGAAGGACAACGGGATCGTCAACTCGTTCTCCCAGGAAACCGGTGATGGTTCCCTGCCGCCGGGCCTGGCCGACAAGGCCGCGAGCGGCGTCCAGAAGCTCATCGGCGGTCGCATGACCGCGCGTCAGTTCGGAGCCTACATGGACGAGCAATGGGACAAGGCCACCCGATAATGCGCATACGCACCCTGACCCGACCGGAGGGTTCCGCTGCCGCGCCCACGGCGAAGGACACGGCAGCGGTCCGACCACAGGACGCCCCCGCGCGGCGGTCGTCGCGACCGTCCCGGCGCTTCCGCCCGAACGGCGGACCGGGCCGCTTCGCCGTCTTCGCGGCTCCCGGACTGCTTGCCTACCTGGCCCTCGTCCTGGTGCCGATCGGCATGACCGCCGGCTACAGCCTCACCAACAAGAACCCCTTCAACCCGCCGACCCGGTGGGTGGGCCTGTCCAACCTCACGAGCCTGTTCTCCGACGACGATTTCCTCAAAGCACTGCAGAACACCGTCGTCATCACCGTGATCGTGACACTGGTGACCAACGCCGGCGGCCTGGCGATCGCCCTGCTGCTCGACCGACACGGCTGGCTGTACAACGCTCTGCGCAGCGTCTTCTTCGTGCCGGTCGTGCTGAGCGCCGTGGTGGTCAGCGTCATCTGGCAGGCGATCCTCGTCGACGACGGCCTGCTCAACACCATGCTGCGACAGCTGGGGGTGAGTCATCCGCCGGGCTGGCTCTCCGACCCGAGCCTCGCCCTCTACACGGTCTCGTGGGTCATCGCCTGGCAGGGGCTCGGCTTCTGCGTGGTGCTCTACCTGGCCGGACTGCAGGGAATCCCGCAGGAGTTGCACGAAGCGGCGGCCATCGACGGCTGCGGACCACTGATGCGGTTCCGCCATGTCACCTGGCCGATGCTGGCACCCGCCGTCACCATCAACACGGTCATGTCACTGATCGGCGGATTCAAGGCCTACGACCAGATCCAGGTACTCACCAACGGGGGCCCCGGCCCCGGCACCACCTCCACCCTCGCCTTCCAGGTGATCCAGACCGCGTTCAACGGCAACCACGTCGGCTACGCCTCCGCGATGGCCGTGGCGATGCTGATCCTGGTCGCGACCGTCTCCGTGATCGCGCTCGGGTGGCTGCAGAAACGCGAGGTGTCCGCATGAGCACGAACACGAAGATGAACCCGGACCTGAACGCGAGCATGGACAGGGGTGGAACAAGGGCGTGGATACGCCCGGTCGTCGCGCTCCTCGCCGGACTGCTGTTCTTCCTGCCGATCTACCTCGTGCTGGTCAACGTGTTCAAGGACGGTTCGGCGATCGTGTCGAACCCGCTCGGCCTGCCGAGCCCGCCCACCCTGGACAACATCCAGAGCGTGCTGTCGCGGCCGGACCACCTCTTCTGGTACGGGCTGGTCAACAGCACGGAGGTCACCGTGATATCCATACTCGTCATCACCGCGATCTCCGCCATGCTCGGCCACTACCTGGCGCGGTCGACCGGCGTTCTGTCCAAGGTCATCATGGTCGTCCTGCTCTGTGGTCTCATGGTGCCGCCCGCGGTGATCCTCACCCCGATCACCGAAGTCCTGCGCACGCTGGGGCTGATGAGCAGCGTGCCCGGACTGGTCCTGGCGTACGTCGGCTACTACATGCCGTTCGGGGTGTTCGTCTTCGCGGGTTTCGCCAAGACGATCCCCCGGGAGCTCGAAGAAGCCGCGGCGATCGACGGCGCCGGAGCGTTCCGCGCCTTCTGGCAGGTGGTCTTCCCGCTGATGCGGCCGGCGTCGGCCAGCGTGGTGATCTTCCTGGGCGTCTGGATCTGGAACGACTTCCTCAACCCGCTGATCATCCTGGGCCCGGCGGCAGGCACCACGGTGACCGTCGGCATCTACCGTGCCATCGGCGAACACCAGGCGGACTACGGCTCGGTCTTCGCCTTCATGTTCCTGGCGACACTGCCCATCCTCGTCTTCTACCTGGCCTTCCAGAAGCAGTTCGTCAAGGGCCTCACCGGAGGGGCGACGAAGGGCTGACCCGGCCGACATCGGGGCGGGGAGTGCGCCATCCCCCGCCCCGGTTGTCCCCTGCCGCTTGTCCCCTCCTGCTTGTCCCCTACCGCTTGTCCCCTACCGTGCGACCGGGTCCCTCGTACGAGAGGCATACCTGAACTCATGCGCCCCACTCCACGGATCGGTCAACTCGGCCTGGGTGCCGCCGCGTTGGGCAATCTTTTCCACCCGGTCGACGACGCGGACGCGGCCGCCACCGTCGACGTGGCCTGGGCCTGCGGCATCCGAGCGTTCGACACCGCTCCGCACTACGGACTCGGCCTGTCCGAGCGCCGGCTCGGAGACGCGCTGCGCACCCGGCCCCGTACACAGTTCACGCTCTCCACCAAGGTCGGCCGCCTCCTGCGCCCCCGCACCGGGCCGCCCGGCGACGACCTCGCGAACGGCTTCGCCGTCCCGGCCACCCACGAACGGGTGTGGGACTTCAGTGCCCGCGGGGTACGCACCAGCGTCGAGGAGAGCCTCATCCGGCTCGGTCTCGACCGGGTGGACACCGTCTATCTACACGACCCGGACGGTCACGAGCGCGAGGCCTTCAACTGCGCCTACCCCGAGCTGGAGCGGATGCGGGCGGAAGGCATGGTCGCCGCGATCGGCGTCGGCATGAACCAGACCGCGATGCCCACCCGCTTCGTCCGCGACACCGACATCGATGTCGTCCTGCTGGCGGGCCGCTACTCCCTCCTCGACCAGAGCGGGCTGGCCGCACTCCTGCCGCTGGCGGCGGAGCGCGGAGTGTCCGTGCTGGTCGGCGGGGTCTTCAACTCGGGCCTGCTGGCCGATCCCCGGCCGGGCGCGACCTTCGACTACGCACCGACCCCGGCCCACCTCCTCGACCGGGCACTGGCCCTGCGCGCGCTGTGCGAGACCTTCGGGGTCCCGCTGCGGGCGGCCGCCCTGCAGTTCCCGCTGGGGCACCCGGCGGTCGCCGGTGTACTGCTCGGGGCCCGCAGCGCCGCCGAGGTGACGGACGCCACCGCTATGCTCTACCACCCGATCCCCGAGGAGATGTGGCTCGCCCTGCGCACCCAAGGGCTGCTGCCGCCGGACGTACCGGTGCCTGTACCGACATTGACCTGAGGCTCCACTCACTGGAACTCACACGCAAGGATGGTCACAGAATGCTCGACAGGAGAAACTGCCTTTCTTTGCTGGCGGCCGCCGGAGTCGGCGCGACGATCGGTCTCGAGCCGACGCTCGCACAAGCCCAGCCGCTCGGCGCAGGAGTTGCCGCGGCCGCCGCCCCGACCGAGGAACTCAGCCGTTCTCTGCGCGCGTTGCACGGCTCCCTCCAGGTGTCGATCCGGGAATACGACGGTACGACGCCGCGCCGGACCCAGGCATTCGACGGCGACCTGCTGACCGACGGGCCGCGGCAGTGGCAGCTGACGTGGGACACACGGCAGGTGCCCGCCGGTCACGGCTGGGAGGTCACCCTGACCTGCACCCTGGAAAAGGGCGAGGCGGAACAGACCGCGCTCTCCGTGGATTTCCCCTTCGAGCGCTGGACGACCGCCAACTACGTGATGATTCCCGGAATCATCTACAACGGCAATCGCTACCGCTCCATCGGCAACGGATACAACCCGGCCTATCCGGCCGACATGTACTACGACCCAATGACGCCGACGACGATATCGAACAACCCGCGACTGGCCGTCGACGCCTCGGCGCCTTCACGCATCGAGCTGGCGACGACCAGCACGGCCGCCCCGGCGATGAGCTTCTTCTCGCCGGGGCTCCGGAAGGGCTGGATCGTCCTCACCGAGCAGGGCACCCGGCTGGGCAACAGCGGGCTCTCGGTCGAGGAGAGCGCGAGCAGGGAAAGCTGTGAGTTCAGCATCTCGGCACCGGTCGTACGCCGGCAGGTGGCCGGATTCGGCGATTTCCGGGCGAGCGATGACAGGGCGTCCAACTGGGCTCCAGGCGACGCGGTTTCGATTCGCCTTCAGGTCTTCACCTTCGACGCCGAGGGAATTCCGGCGGTCCTGCAGAAGTTCATGGACGTACGGAAGTCGCTCACCGGGCCCACCGCGCCGCGCAACCTGCTTCCGATGAGCAAGCTGGCGGAGCTCGGCACCAAAATCTGCCGGGGCAATTTCACCGAAACCAAGGCGGGCCGCTTCTACCTCCCGGAGAACAACAGGGACTTCCAGCTGGGCTGGGTCAGCGGAATGATCAACACCTATCCCATGCTGGCCCTGAACGACCCGACGGAGCGGGGCAGGGTCTCCGAAGAGCTCGACTTCGTCTGTTCCCGTATGCAGGGACGGAGCGGATTCTTCTACGGCACCATCACCCAAGACGCCAGGATCCTCTCGGAGAAGTCCCACCCCGACTTCCCTGCCGTGCAGGCGATGGTACGCAAGAACGGGGACGTGCTCTTCTGGCTGATGAAGCACATGATGCTCTTGAAGGCGCAAGGGCACGGTGACACCGTCAAGGAATCCTGGGAAAAGTCCGCGGGCACTCTCGCCGATGCCTTCAGCCGGACCTGGCAGAAGCACGGAGAATTCGGCCAGTACATCGTGCCCGAAACGGGCGACATCGCCGTGTACAACTCGTCGGCCGGCGCCATCGCTCCGGCCGGACTCACCCTGGCCGCTGCCTACTTCAACCGTCCGGAGTGGCTCGCCGCAGCCGAGGAAGCGGCCGAGTTCTACTACGACCGCGACATCAAGTCCCGTGGGTTCACCGGCGGAGCGTGCGCGGACATTTCCCAGGACGCGGACTCCGAGACGTCTTTCGGTCTCCTGGAGTCCTTCATGGCGCTGTACCAGTACACCGGAAAGGAGGCCTGGCTGAAGCGCGCCGAGGTCCAGGCCGCACTGTGCTCGTCCTGGACGCTCGCGTACAACCCGCGGTTCCCGGAAGGCAGCGCCATCGCGCGGCTGAAGGGAAAGATGGCCGGCGCCGTCTGGGCGAGCAGCCAGAACAAGCATGCCGCGCCCGGTGTCTGCACGTCCTCCGCCGACCACCTGTTCAAGCTGTACCGGGCCACCGGGGACAAGAAGTACGCCGAGCTCATCAGCGACATCCAGCATGCCCACTCCGAGGCAGTCAACATGCCGGGGCACATCACCACCAACTACCTCATCGGTTCGAGCATGGAGCGCATCCAGCCCAGCGATGCCGAGGGTAAGGGTGCCGTCGGCAATTTCATCAAGACGCGAAACTCCTGGACCGAGACCGACGGCATCCTGATGGCGCTCGAACTGCCCGGAATCTACGTCCGGCCCGGGGAGGGAATCCTCTTCCCCTTCGACCACGTCGAGGCCGAGCAGGTGAGCGACGGCCTTCTGGGCACCCTCATCCGCCTGACCAACAACACGGCCTACCCGGCACGGGTGTCGGTACTGGCGGAGACGGCCCGCCAAGCGGCCCGCCCCCTCGGGTGCACCGCCTTCCTCGACTGGCCGCGGGTAGACGTCCCGGCGGGCGAGGCGGTCACCGTGCGGGTCACGCGGAGCGGCAAGGTCTCGCGTCAGGCCTGATCCGGCCGTTCCCGCTCCACACCCCCTCCACCCGCACCTTCGCCTGCACCAGCACCTTCGCCAGACACAGGAAGATCATGCCGAGCACGTCGCCGGAGACAACCATGACCACCATCGACGCCCACCAGCACGTCTGGGACCTGTCGGTCCGCGACCAGGACTGGATCATCGGGCGCGAACTCGCGCCGCTGCGACGTGACTTCACCCTCGACGACCTTCGACCGCAGGCCGCGGCGGCCAGTGTCGACGCGACGGTGCTGGTGCAGACGATCTGCGTACCCGAGGAGACTCCCGAATTCCTGGCGCTGGCGGCGGCCGACCCGCTGGTGGCCGGTGTCGTCGGCTGGACGGACCTCACCTCTCCCGCGGTCACGGACGCGAGACCGTCTCGTCGGCATCCGTTACCAGATCCAGGGCGAGGACGAGGCTGAAGTTTCCCCGTGATCTCGGACACGTGATCGTTACGCCGCGAGGGTGTGCTGATGCCGCTGCCTGGTCTCGGCCGGGGTGAGGTAGCCGAAGGTCTTGTGCTTGCGCAGGCGGCGGCGGTTGTAGAAGGTCTCGATGAAGGAGAAAGCCTCGGCTCGGGCGGTGGCCCGGTCAGGCCAGGTGCGGGTGCCGATCTCTTCTTTCAGCAGGGTCCAGAAGCTCTCCGCGGCAGCGTTGTCGAAGCAAGATCCGGTGCGTCCGCAGCTCTGCCGCAGTCCCAACTCGCGTATTCGCTCCCGAGACTGGGCCGACGTGTATTCGCTGCCGCGATCGCTGTGGATCACGCAGCCGGAATGCAGCCCGCCCCGGCCGTGGGCCATGTCGAGTGCATCGACGACGAGTTCGGCGCGGTGGTGGTCGGCCATGGCGTAGCCGACGACCTCGCGGGTGGCCAGGTCCAGCCGGCAGGCGAGGTAGAGCCAGCCCTCGGCGGTGGGCAGGTAGGTTATGTCGCCCACCAGCCTGGTCCCGGGACGCTCGGCGTGGAAGTCGCGGCCGATCAGGTCCGGGGCCGGCTTCGCTTTCACGTCCGGCCGGGTCAGCGAACGACGCCTGCGCCGGCTGACGCCGCGGATGTCGCGCTCACGCATCACTCGGGCGACGCGCTTGCGGTTTACCCGCCGGCCCAGGCGACTCAGTTCGGCGTGGATGCGCGGGACGCCGTAGGTGCGGCGGGAGGCGATGTGCAGCACGGTGATCTCGTGCGCGAGCGGGTCGTCGGCGGCCTGCCGGGCGCGGCGGGCGGCCTGGCCCTCGCGCCAGGCGTCGTAGGAAGACCGGGCGACTTTCAGCACCCGGGTACGTCGCCTTCTCCGCATGGATCAACCGGTACAGCTCGCTCACCGGTCGTTCTCCTTCACGAAGAAGGCCGTCGCTTTTTTCAGGATCTCAATCGTCTGCTGCTGTTCACGAACCTCCTTGCGCAGCCGCTTGAGCTCCTCCCGCTCGGCGCTGGTCAGCTCACAGGGTTCGCCCTCACCCCGGTCGGCCTTGGCCTTGCGGTACCAGCCGCGCAGGGACTCCGAGCTGATCCCGAGCTCTCGGGCAACCGCGGTGACCGTTTTGCCCGAGGAGTCGACGAGCGCGATCGCGTCCCGCTTGAACTCCTCGGTGTACCGCTTCGTGTACTTGCTTCCCACCTGGTGCTACTTCCTCTGGAACCTCAAGATCCCAGTCTCCAGGTGTCCACGATCAAGGGGAAGCTTCACGAGGCCCACAGATGCGGATCATCGGCGAGCCGCTGCCGGCAGTACTGCAGGAATGGCACGAAGGCGTCCGGGCTCTGACGTCGTTGGCCAGGGACCTGATCGCCGTTCAGATAAGCGCGGATCGCCTTGCGGTCACGTCCCAGATGACGTGCGATCGCTGAGATCGTCCAACCCTGACGACGCAGTGCGTGAGCATCCACGTCTTCCTCCCGCGTGAGCATCCAGGCCCCCCGACCAGGCCGAACTTGCGCACGCAGGCTCTCCACGACACTCCCATCCCAGTTCGACACGCCGAGCAAGATCACACGATGAGTGGGGAGATCGCCTGAGCAGGTTTGGCCGATCCAGGAGCCGCGGAGCGGAAGAGCACGGTTCCAATCGCACTCCATGCTGAGCCCTCCGATATGTTCTTCCGGGCTCGCGTCAGCGGGTCCCACGCGGATTCGAGGGGGAAGCGTGCCTGGTGAACGGCTCGATGCGGAGTGGGTCCGGTCCTGGCGGGAACAGGCCGACGCGGCGCTGACGAAGCTGATGCAGTCCTTCCTCCCGACGCACGGCTTCCCGCCCGGCCACAACGCCGTGATGCCCGCAACCGGCGACAGCCACCAGGCGACGGACGCGCTCGTGGACCTGACGCCGATCCCATCCGACCTGACCACGCTCTACTGGGTGGTCAGCGAGGCTTCCCTGCCCGACGTCGATAACGGGTACTTCATCCACTCACCAGCAACGGTGGCGGAACACTTCCGCGAGTACGGCCCCGCTCCGATCGACGGCGAAGCGATCGCACTGGTCTTCGCCAGCGACGGCGGGGGCCATCTGTTCGCGATCGGAGACAGCGGACAAGTCCGGAAGTCCACCACCGCCTCCTGGTTTGACGACTTCGAGGTCGCCGCTTCCAGCATGCAGGAGTTCCTCGAACAGCTCAGCCGGCGGATCGCGAACCAGCCCTGATCACCGGCTGCGGCACCGTCCACGGAGACGATCTCAGTCTTCCGCAGGTGGGGAATCGTGAGCAGGTGTGGGGTGAGCCCAGAGCAGCGGGTGGCCGTTTTCAAAGAGCGTCATCACCCCCCCTACCTCACCCCGGCCGAGACCAGGCAGCGGCATCAGCACACCCTCGCGGCGTAACGATCACGTGTCCGAGATCACGGGGAAACTTCACACTCGACTTCTCCGCGAACCCACAACACCCCAGACCAGCAAACACTCAACACACCAACACCCCCCCTCCGAGCGTTAGCAGACGGCGGAGGCAGATGAGGCCGCAGGCCGGCTCGGCGTCTGGGCTTACGAATCTGCTGCCTCGCATCCCGGCGCTTCGCCGGGCTCACGATCCAGGTGTTTCGAACATCCCCGCAGCACGCGCCGCATCTGCCCGTGGCGCGGCTGGTCGGTTCCGATCGCGCATCCAAAGGCTGATCAGCGCGGTGACGGCGAAGACGGCGGCCTCGTAGATCATGGCGTTCCGAAACGCGGCGCCCGGGCCGGCGGCGGGTGCGAAGTAGACGAGCCCCGCCGCAGCCACCCCGATCGACCCGCCCAGTTGCTGAGCCGTGGGCAACAGCCCGGACACAGAACCGGCCGCGGAGCCGTCCACCCTCGCCAGCACCAGAGCGAACACCGAGGCAGTGAACGAGCCGAACGCGGCACCGCCGAGAGCCAGGACCGGCAACGCCGCCCAGCGTCCGGCCGCCGTGCCGATGAGCGGCGCGAGAGCCAGGGCCGTCCCCGCCAATACCAGCGCCGAGACCGTGAGCACGGCCGACCCGTGTCGGCGGGCCAGCGCGGGTGCGCCACGGCTGCCCAGCACGGCCGCGGCCGCGAAGGGAGCCGACGTCAGCGCGGCCGTGAGGGCGGGATACCCAATGGCCGACTGTAGATGCAGGAACAGCAGATACGTGAAGGACGGCACCCCGGAGTTGAACACGAACACCAGCAGCACCCCCGCACGCGCCCTCCGGTCGCGGAACAGCGACGGATGCACCAGGGGATCCGGCCGGTGCGGGAGAGTCAGGGCGAAGCAGCCGAGAACGGCTACGGACACGGCCAGCGTGGCCCATGTCCACCAGGGCCAGCCGGCTTCCCCTCCCAGCGCGAGCGGCAGCACCAGCGCACCGAAGCCGACGGTGGTCAGCAACACGCCCACCCCGTCCACGCGCTGTCCGGCCGCGCCTCGCGTGCGAGGCAGTACGGTCGCGCCCGCGAGCGAGACGAGTGCCACCGGCACCGTGACCAGGAACACCGAGCGCCAGCCGAGACCGAAGAGGTCGGCGCCGACGAGAAGTCCGCCGATCAGCGGCCCGGCCAGCGACGCCACTCCCATCGTGGCACCGAACAGGCCGAGAGCCCGTGGGCGCCGGGCAGCGGGGACGGCGACCTGGATGATCGACAGAACCTGCGGGGCGACCAAGCCGCTGCCCGCGCCCTGGACCAGCCGGGCCGCGATGAGGAACGTGGCATCGGGAGCACACGCGGCAGCTACTGAACCGGCCATGAAGACGACGGTGCCCAGCACGAACAGCCGGTGGTAGCCGTACCGGTCGCCGAGGCGCGCGGCCGTGATGAGCAAGCAGGCGTAGGTCAGGGTGTACCCGGCCAGGATCAGCTGCACGGCACCTGAGCCGGCACCCAGGTCGGCCCGAATCGCCGGGGCGGCGATCTGCGCGACGGTGACGTTGAGCAACTGCACGAATGTCGCGCTCAGCACGACCGGCAGTACGAGCCGCCCGCCGCCACCGGCCGCGAGCCGTCCCCCGCTCAGGAACGCGGAGCCCTTCATGGGCCGATGCCGGCTCACGAGGCGAGAGCCGCGGCGAGCTCGCCCGGCCGGGCGGCGAACGGGCTGTGGCTACCAGGCAGGGTATGCACGGTGAACGGGTTGCCGGGGAAGGCCCGGTCGGCTTCCGTGATCATCAGGTCCTGCGTGGCCGGTGCCAGCGCCCGGTCCTCGGCGCAGCGCAGGAAGGTTCGTGGAATTCGTCCCCACCGTGCTGCGGTCAGGGTGACCGGAGCCGTCGGGATCGCCAGGGGCAGATCAGGGCTCAGCGCGGACCGCCACCGGTCAAAGCGGTCCAGGGGGGTGTCGTGGTAGTGGGTTTCCCGCAGTTCGTCGAGGTAGGCGGGATCCGGTGAGAGCGGATTGATCCTTACGGCGCCCAGGGCCTCGGGGTCGCCGAGGTTCAGGTTCTGGCCCAGCGCGGTGGCGTTCTCGGGTGAGCCCAGATAGTCGAAGAACCGCGGCCGCCCGCCCGGGACGAAAGCGGACAGGTAGACGATCCGGTCCACCAGCTCGGGCGCCCGCTCCGCGGCCAGGGACGCGGGACCGCCGCCCGCGCTGTGCGCGACGAGCACGACAGTGCGATGGTGACGCACCTGGTGCAGGACGCTCAGTACTGCCTCGGCGCAGTCGTCCATCGTCAGGGTGGCGAGCTGTGACTTCTCGGTCAGCAGGCCCGGCTGGCCGGGCAGCAGGTATCCGGTGGGCAGGGGTGCGTCGAAGCCGTGCCCCGGCATGTCGACGGCCACGCTTGCAGCGCCCAGTCCGGCCAGCGCGCGCTGCGTCGCCGCCCACTGTCCAGAGCTGTGCCAGGCGCCGTGCACGAAAACGAAGACGGTGTCGGTCAGAGATACGTTCTTCATGGCTCCATTCCAGACAGGAACCACAGCGCCATCCATTCATAGATCTGATGAGTGGCGTGGCAATATCTTTGAGGTATTGTCGGCAGTCGATGGGATGGAGGGCGGGACTTGGAAGCGCGACACCTGCGGTACGCGGTTGCTCTCGCCGAGCACGAACACTTCGGCCGGGCGGCCGGCGAGCTGGGCATTGCGCAGCCGCCGCTGTCCAAGCAGATCGCCGACCTGGAGCGCGAGGTCGGGGCCCGGCTGTTTGACCGCACACGTCAGGGGGTGTTCCCGACCGCCGCCGGTGAGGCGTTCCTCGCTCGGGCACGCCGGGCGCTCGACGAGATCGCGGCGGCCACGGCCGACGCGGGCCGGGCCGCGCGCGGCGAGACGGGACGTCTGCGCCTCGGCTTCATCGCCTCGGCACTGCTCGACCCGCTGCCGGGCGTCCTGAGCCGGTTCGGCCGTGAACGGCCCGACGTGAGACTGGAACTGCACGAGATGGCGACCAGCCGCAGCAGCTCAGCTCTCGTCGCCGGGGAGCTGGACGCGGCCCTCACCCTCGGCCCGCCACGGGGTGCCGGAGCCGAGCATCTCGTGTCCGTCCCGGTCGGACGCGACCACGTGATCGCTGTGGTAAGTACGGTGCACCCGTACGCGGGTCAACAGTCGGTAAGTGCCGACCAGTTGCGGCGACAGGCGCTGATCGTGTCGGCCGGCGAGGACGAGCCCGCTGTAGTCGCCGGACTGCGCACCCTGCTGGGCACGGACTCATCGGCTCTCGGTGGCGCGACCGTCGCGAGGGACGTGCACACGATCATCGGCCTCGCCGCCTCGGGTGTGGGCGTCGGCCTGGGGCCGTCCCGCATGAAGGCGGTCCCGCGTCCGGGAGTGCGGTTCTGTGAAGTGACCCCGCGCACGCCCCTGCCCGATCTCGTCCTGTCCTTCGCGGACCGCGATCACTCCCCGGTGCTGCGCGCCTTCCTCGACACCATTCGGAAGAACTGCCCCGACGTCGGTGCCGCACTCAACGACCGGCTCCGGCCCCACACTTGATTCGGGCCGGTCATCCCTTCTCATGCGCGTGTCCGGCCTTCCGGCACGGGTCGGCCTCGGCGTGAGGCGCACGGCGTACACGAGCGAGTCTCAGAACGTTGCGTCGGCCCGAACGCCCGGCACCGGCGCCCCTCGCCGCAGTCACCGAAGAGGCTGAGCGCAGACCTGACGGGGCATCCAGGCGTCGAGGCTTGCGCCGGAGGCGTCCGCGAAGTCCCTGGATCGGTGTGACCGCGTCCAGCAGTGGCAGGAGTTGGGCGCTGACGCGGCGGTTGCTGCCGGTGAGCGTGACGGCGAGCGGTGTTCCGTGGCGGTCGACGGCGTAGTTCCCCCAGCATGCGACACCGGTCCGCAGCACGCGGCCCTTTACGGCACCCGGTCGAAGACCGTGCTGACCGACGTCGGACCGGTCGAGGTGAAGGTGCCCCGCGACACCGCCGGCGCCTTCGAGCCGCAGATCGTCCGCAAGCGGCAGCGCCGTCTGACCGGTGTGGATGAGATGGTCCTCTCGCTGTCCGCGAAGGGCCTCACCCACGGGGAGATATCGGCTCATCTGGCTGAGGTGTACGGAGCGGAGGTGTCCAAGCAGACCATCACCACGATCACGGACAAGGTGATGGAGGGCATGGCGGAATGGCAGGGCCGCCCGCTCGATCGTGTCTACCCCGTCGTCTTCGTGGACGCCATCAACGTGAAGATTCGCGATGGCAAGGTCGCCAACCGGCCCATCTACGTTGCGCTGGCCGTCACGGTCGAGGGCACCCGGGACGTTCTCGGGATCTGGGCCGGTGACGGCGGCGAGGGCGCCAAGCACTGGCTCCAGGTCTTCACCGAGCTGAAGAACCGCGGCGTCGAGGATGTCCTCATGCTCGTCTGCGACGGTCTGAAGGGACTGCCCGACGCGGTCGAGACGGTCTGGCCCGGCACGGTCGTCCAGACGTGCATCGTTCACTTGATTCGCAACAGCATCCGGTACTG
>NZ_JBHJUW010000156.1:0-18412 GCF_042268205.1 Streptomyces sp. NPDC056160 | reverse complement strand
CCGGTGTTCGCGTTGCTGGAGGTCGAGTTCGCGTCAGTGGCCTGCGAGCCGCCGGAGCCCGAGCCGCCGTCCGACTGCGAGCCACCGTCCGAGGAGGAAGAAGACGAGGACGAGGAGTTCTGCGAGGACGAACCGTTCGCGGAGCCGTCGCCGCCGCAGGCAGTGAGCGAGAGGGTGGCGGCGACGCTGATGGCGGCGAGAGCGGTGAGGCGGGTGTACTTCACGGTGTTCCCCAGGAGTAGCGCGGTGCGTGCGGTCGGAAGTATTTGTATCTCGCACCGAGTCACAGGCGGTCCCCCGCGACGTCTTCGTTCTGTCACAGGCGTATCGACCTCACCGTCCGCCAAGACGTCATCGCACGCCTCCTGAAGAGTCCCGGACCAAGCACGCCTGCCCGCGGTCCGCCGCGTCCGGCTGTGCCCGGAGTCGTCGGCATGTACAGCAGTGACGACGGCCTCCACCAGGTCGTGGACGGCGGTCCTGTCGTCCACGTACGCCTCGCGACCGAACGGGCACCGTTCGCGGCACCGGTCTTCGAGCCGACCCACGTCGAACTGAAGGACGCCTACCCGAATCCGAGGTGGACGCGGCCGCGCCTGTGCACAGGGAGCGGGTGCGGCGCTGCGGATCACTGTGCTCGTGCCGGCGGTGACCGCGTCGACATGTCAGCGGAACAGGCGGAAGAACCCGCGCACCTGCTTGACCAGCGACTCCGGCTGCTCCAGCGCGGCGAAGTGGCCACCATGCGGCAGCTCCTCGAACCAGCGCAGGTCGGTGAACCGCAGCTCGGCCTCCCGCCTCGACGGGCGGGTTATGTCGCGCGGGTAGACCGACAGCCCGGATGGTGCGGTCACCTTGTCCCGGAAGTTGGCGAAGCTCTCCCAGTACAGGCGCGCCGACGACGTGGCCGACGCGGTGAACCAGTAGACCGAGATCTCGTCGAGGATCGTCTGCCGCGACAATGCGTCCTCGGGATGGCCGTCGTTGTCCGTCCACGCCCAGAACTTCTCGGCGATCCAGGCGGCCTGCGCCGCCGGGGAGTCGGTGAGGCCGTAGCCGAGCGTCTGCGGCCGGGTCGCCTGGATGGCCGAGTACCCCCGGCCGGTGCGCTGCATCTCCTTCTCGGCCTCGAGATTCGCCAGCTCCGCGGGCGTCGGGTCGTCGAACGTGCCCGCCGCCACGGATCCCAGGTTCAGGTGCACGCCGGCGACCCGCTCGGGCGCCACCTCGCCCAGCACCGCGGACACCGCCGAACCCCAGTCACCGCCCTGCGCGCCGTACCGTTCGTAACCCAGCGAGACCATCAACGTGTCCCAGGCGCGCGCGGTGCGAGTGATGCCCCACCCGGTCGTCGACGGCTTGTCACTCCAGCCGTACCCGGGCAGCGACGGCGCGACCACGTGGAACGCGTCCGCCGGGTCACCGCCGTGCGTGCGCGGGTCGGTCAGCGGGCCGAGGACCTCCAGGAACTCGAGCACGGAACCCGGCCACCCGTGAGTGAGCACGAGCGGGAACGCGTCCGGCTCCGGCGAGCGGACGTGCAGGAAGTGGATGCCCAGCCCGTCGAGCGTGTCGCGGTACTGCGGGAACACGTTCAGCCGCTCGGCGAACCCGAAGTCGTAGTCCTCGGCCCAGCTGCGGCAAAGCTCCTGCGCGTACGCCAGCGGCAGGCCCTGTGACCAGTCGTCCACCGGCTCGCGCTCGGGCCACCGTGTCCGTCGCAATCGTTCACGCAGGTCCGCGATCTCGGCTTCGGTGATGCTGACCTCGAACGGCTCGGCGGACATGGCAAGGCTCCTTACTGGTCAAGGCGTTATCGGATCAGATGCAGGTGGACCGTCATCGCGGGCTCCCACGCGTGGCCTCGGGTTCGGGGCGGCGGTCGGCGGTAGGGCGCCGGGTCAGGCTGAGGACGAGTCCGGCCAGGGGGAGTGCCGCGAGCACGGCGAGGGCCACCGGCACCGGCACGATGCCGGACAGACCCGCGACAGCGGCCGGACCGATCCCGCCACCCAGGGCGTTCATGAAGTTGAGCAGGCCCTGTGCGGTGTCGCGGTCGTCCGCGGCGACCAGGTCCGGCGCGAGGCTCACCAGTACGGCTTGGGCGCCGGCGAACCCGCACACGGTCAACGCCGTGCCGACGACAACCGGGATCGGCCCGGTGAGGATCGCGACCACGAGCACGCCGACGACGGTGAGCGCCGCAAGCCCGGCCGACACCTGCCAGCCGGTGAACCGGTCGGTCAAGGTGCCGACCAGCCGCCCGGCCAGCACCGAGCAGGCGGCGGCCGGGACCAAGAGCACGCCGGCTTCCAGGGGGCCACCGCCTGTGGCCTGCTCGATCAGGGACGGGGCGCGGAAGAGTACCCCGTAGTAGCCGGCGAAGACGGTCCCGCCGATGAGCCCGGCCGCCAGGAAGCCGCGGGATGCGATCACCCGCCGAGGCACGAACCCGTCGGGCGTGCTTCGCACGCGCCACCACAGTCCCACGGCGGCGAGCGCCCCGGCGGCAGCCACGACGAGCGTGACCGGAGCGGGCAGGCCGACCGAGTGTGCCTGCAGCAACGTGATCAAGGAGACGGCGAGTACCGACAGCACGGCCGCGCCGACGATATCGAGTCGCCCGGTCGAGCCGTTCCGCTCGCCGCTACCGCTGCGCGTCAGCGCGCGCCTACTCGGCAATGCGGCCAGCAGGAGGGGCAGCGCGAAGAACGGGATCGCGAGCACGGCACGCCACCCGAGCCACGCGGTCACCGCCCCGCCCAACAGTGTCCCGCACCCCGACGCCGTCGCGCTGGCGGCCGCGATGATTCCCAGGGCGCGGATCCGTTGCCGCCCGGGAAGGGCGGTGGCCGCGGCAAAGACGGCGATCACGGTCGCGCCCGCCCCGGCGCCGCCGATCAGTCGGCCGACGATCACGACGGACAGCGTCGGCCCGGCTCCGGCGAGCACGGAGCCCGCGGCGAGCGCCACGACCCCGGCGACGAGAACCTGGAAGGGGCTCCAGCGGACCAGCAGCCGACCCGCGACCGGCATCGCGAGCGCGGAGGTCAGCGACCACGCGGCGAGAATCCAAGCGGTGGCCCCGAACGGCACCGCGAGTGCGCGGCCGATGGCCGGCAGGGCCACCGACGGCGCTCCCAGTGCCACGTACATCGGCAGCACCAGCAGCCCCAGAGTCAGCCCCAGCCGACGCCCGTCCGGGGCGTCGGTTCGCTCCGGTGCCGGGGCCCCTCCGGACGGGATCGCCTGCGGCGTCGTCCCCTGCCGGGTATGTTGTGACACGCTAAACCTCCTTTGAGTGTAACGTTACGGAGCGGTGAGGAGACACGTCAAATGCAGGATGCGTATGACAGCTCATGGGCGGTCCAGACGGCCGTCGACCTGGCCAACACCTTGAGGCCGATCAAGGGGGAGGACGCGCTCGAGACCGTGGAGCAGCTCCGGCATTTCCTTGACGACCATCCCGCGGCTGAGCCTCCGAGTTCGGCCGCGAACCAAGGGACCGGTCCGCGGCATCTCACCCGCGCCGACCTGGCGGAAGTCCGGGCGTTGCGCGAGACGGTACGTGAGGTGCTCGAACGGGCGAACACGGACGCCGACGAAGCCGCGGCTCTGATCAACGACGGTCTGCGTCGCAGCCGCGCCACCCCGGTACTGCGCCACGAGGACGACCGCTGGTGGACCGAGGTGACCTCCGACACCGACCGCTGCTCGGCGCACCTTGCCACGACTACGCTCAGCGCACTGGCCTCCGTGATCGCCACGCTCGGTCCCGCTCGTCTCGGCGTATGTGCCGGGCCGACCTGCCGGGCCACTTTCGTGGACCTCTCGCGCAACGGCTCGAAGCAGTACTGCACCCGAACCTGTGCACACCGGGCCAGCGTCGCGGCCTACCGGAGCCGGCGCAGCCCGCGTTGAGCGCCGGCACCTGACCCTGCCAGGCCGGCTCCGGGGTTTCGTCCGAGCCCGCCTTCGACGAACTCGTTCGGGCCTTCGAGGGCTTCCTCGCGATGCGATCTGCGTCGCAGCGAAAGCCGCAATGCAGGCGCGGGACCGCAAGATCTCCGTTCCGATCGTCCAGGGCGCAGCGCGAGCCTGGTATCAGTGCGACAAGGCGCGTGCTCTCCGTGCGTATCCCGAGCCGGACCGACTGACGTCTGGGTGATCGCCTACGGTGCCTACGTCGATCTGCTCCACACCGACTACGCTTCCCGAGGTCTCTTGCCCTTCGGAAGCGACGACGGCGCAGCCCTTACGCCAGGGGAGCTCAAGGCGGGCCTCGACCGGGACAGTGGTCGCTCGGGAAGCCGCCCTCCGGGCCCGGTAGCGGTGGCCAACACCTCTTCACCGTCCCGGCTGCCACTCCTCACCCTGTCGTCAACCGATCCCGAGCTCAAGCGGTCAGCGCATCACCGCTGTTCAGGAGGTCGGCGTAGACCTCTGCCGGAGTGCGGCAGTCGTGAGTCCTGCGCGGACGGTGGTTCAGTTCGCAGGCAATGGCGTCCAGGTCGGCTTGGTGGAAAGTGCGGAGGTCCGCGCCCTTGGGGAGGTAGTGCGGAAGCAGCCGGTTGGTGTTCTCGTTGGTGCCGCGTTGCCATGGGCTGCGCGGCTCGCAGAGGTAGATCGGCATCCCTGCGGTCGATCGCCTGGCGCCGGCGAGGGTCGCAGAGCGAGAGGTGGATCGCTTCGTGCGAGATCTGCATGGATGTGTCACCAGGAAACTGCCGTCGCGGCCAGCCCGCGATCTGCTCGGGCGACCGGCACAGGGCCGGCCCGGCCTCCACCAGGGCGCGCAGAGATGCCCGTTGGGCGAGCTTGGCCTGCTTGGGCCGGCGCCCAAGTGAATCGCCCCGCTATCGATTCCCGCATCTTGATCCGGCCAGTAGCGGCGACGTTCCAGCAAGCAGCTTCAGCGCGGAGATCGACCTTCTCGAAGGTGAAGTTGACCCCCGTGGCTGCATCCTCGGGCTGGTGCTTGAACTCGATCGTGCACTTCTCTCCGGGTTTCGAGACGATCCACACGCGCCACTTCGCCGGATCTTCCTCGCTGCGCGGGGAGCTGGTGACAGTTGAACAGGAGATCCCATGAGTGGCGTGGTGTGGTCCGCGACGGTCGGTCCCCGAGCGCGATCGCCCTCGGGCACTGCCGGTAGCGGGGGCTGACCCCACCGTCGATCAACCGGACAGCCGGATGGTCGGGAGAACGCCATGTCGGCGACCGTGGGGCTGCCCCGAGCAAGTCGCCTACAGAGAAGGCAGGATCGTGCGCATTGCCACGGCCATCGCCGCCGCCCTGGCCCTCGCCGGCCAGGCCGCGCCGGCCGGCACCGCCCACCGGCCGACCACCGACGGAATCTGGCGTATGGACGGCTACGGCACAGTCCTATCCATCCGGAACGGAACATTCCAGGAGTACCAGACCACCGCCGTCAGCTGTCGCAAGGGCGATTCCGCGCAGCGGACCGGCCCCGGCACCTACACCATGCCCGACGGCACTGTCCTCACCGTGCGCACCCAAGGCGGCAGCGACCGCGGGTACCTGCGGGCGGACGGCTCCGTCGGCGACCGGAACCTGCGCCGTATCCCGGAGTTGCCCGACGCCTGCACGCGTCCGGCCCCCAAGGGTCCGCTCGCTTCCTTTGACGTCTTCTGGCAGTCCTTCGAGGAGAACTACCCCTTCTTTTCCGCCAAGGGCATCGACTGGCACGCCGTACGCGACCGATACCGCCCCCGGGTACACGCTGGGACGACGAGGGACGAGCTCTACGCCGTCTTCAGCGAGATGGTCAAGCCGCTCTACGATGCCCACGTTGCCGTCCAGGACGGCGATCGCGTCTTCGCACAGGTTCGCCCCGGCACCGTCGTACCCACCGAGGAGCTGGACACCAAGGTCAAGAAGTTCATCGTGGCGCGCGACCTCAGGAACGCCCGGAACCTCCAGGACTTCGCCCACGGGCGGATCACCTACGCCGACCTCCCCGGCGGGCAGGGCTATCTGCGGATCTCCGGCTTCGGCGGATACGCGGGCGACGGCGCCCCCTACGCCGCCCGGCTGGCCGAGCTCGACAGGGCGCTGGACACGGTCCTCAGCCAGGAGCGCACCCAGCGCCTGAAGGGCCTGATCATCGACCTGCGGATCAACGGCGGCGGCTCCGACGCCCTGGGAATCCACATCGCCGAGCGTCTCACCGACACCTCCTACCCCGCCTACTCAAAGCGGGCCCGCAACGACCCCGCCGACCCCACCCGGCACACCCGCCCCCAGCCCGCGTATGTCACGCCCGCCCAGGGACCCCGTTACACCGGGCCGGTCGCCGTGCTGACCGGCGGCTCGACCTTCAGCGCGGGGGAGACCTTCACCCAGGCCCTCATGGACCGGCCTGACAAGACGGTCCGGATCGGGCAGCCCACACAGGGCGTCTTCTCGGACGTCATGCAGCGCAAGCTTCCCAACGGCATGTCGGCCTGGCTGCCGAACGAGGAGTTCCTGACCCGGTCGGGGAGGACCTTCGACGGCACGGGCATTCCGCCGCACCTCAAAGAGCCGGTCTTCACGAAGGAGGAGTTCGACAAGAAGAGGGACTCGGCGTTCGACAGGGCTCTGAACGTCCTGCGGAACTACGGCGGTGCCACGGGCTGACGCAGGAGTAGCGGGCCTGGGGACGACCCGCTGGAGATCACGGAAAGTCACCACCACGCTCAGCAGCACCGACAACTCGCGACAGTCGAATACGCGAGCCCACCAATAACGGGGCCGGCTTCCGCGCACGGGCAGTCGGCGGTCACCATGCATTCCCCGGCAGGCGATCTTCTCGTACAGGGGGACTTTCCGGCCTGTCGGGCGGGGCCGGACCGGCTGCACCGCCTTGTTGAGTCACGGATGGAACCGCCACCGGCCTTCAGAAATGACATCCACCTCGCCGCCCCTGACGCGAACGGCCGTCTCGTCGTCGATGAAGTAGACCGGGAAGTCAGCCCGCGCAGCGATGCGATCGGCCCAGGCGTCGTCCCGCTCGGGGAAATCCGGTGAGTACAGGTGAGGCTTGAGATACCAGTCGAAGAGGCCGAACGGCGGCTCCACGGTCGTCGCGCCGAGCACGTGGAGGTCCATGGTGTCCCCGATGACGTCGGCAGAGCGTCCGGTGAGATTACGGCTGAAGATCATCGATCCGGCGCTGAACCCCACATAGACCCGGCTCTCCAGCGCCTCCAGGAAGCCGTCGGCCAGGCCGTTGCCGGTGATGCTGCGCGCGAGGTGGTAATGGCTGCCGCCCCCGACATAGATGACGTCGGCGTGGAGCAGCCGGTCGAGCACCATTCGCCGGGGCAGGCCATTCAGCTCCAGGACGTCGAACTCCCGCCAGCCGAGGCCGTGCAGCCGGTTCATGTCCGCGACGAACCATCCATGGTCCCCGGGCTCGGCGACTGATGCCGTGGGAACGTACACGACGTTCGCCGATGCGAACGGCCTACCCAGCATGTCGCGCAGCGCATCCCGCTGCGTCCCGTTACGCAGACCACTCGCCGTCAGCAGAAAGTTCATCGGGCGAGCCAAGCACGACTCACGGGGCCTGCGCAACGAACCCAGGATCCACCAACACCGTTATGGCACGGCCGCATCAAGACCGGGCGCCTCCACGACAGGTGACGAGCTGCGCTGAGGTGACCCCGGTGGTGCGGACACTCTGACAATGGATCTTGCGGATCCGAGGAAGGGTGTCCTGGTGGGACGTCGGTCTCCGTATCCGGAGGAGTTCAGGAACGATGCCGTCGCGTTGCATCGGGCGGCGGGTGGGAATCGCACGTATGCGGCGGTGGCGGCGGATGTCGGGGTGACCGGTGAGGCACTGCGCAGCTGGGTACGCCAGGCCGACGAGCAGGCAGGTCGCGATCACAGCCGCGGCGAGCAGAACACGGAGAGCCAGAGCGAGGAACTGGCCCGGTTGAGAGCCGAGAACGGTCGGCTGCGCAAGGCGGAGAAGGAGTGGGAGCTCGAGCGGGAGATTCTGCGGCGGGCGGCGGCCTATTGCGCGAAGAAGATGAAGTGAAGATTCGCCGCTGGGACTTCGTCTCCGTTCACGCCGAGGCCTTCGGCGTTCAGCGGATATGCCGGGTCCTTCAGGTCTCGCGCTCCGGGTACTACCGGTGGCTTGCCGGCGCGAAGGCCCGCGAAGAGAGGCAGGCCGCCGAGAACCTGCTTGTCGCGGAGATCCGTGAGGTTCACACCGCGCACAAGGGAACGTACGGGGTCCGTCGCATCCACGCCGGGCTGCGCGGCTTGGGGCACACCGTCAATCGCAAGCGGGTCGAGCGGCTGATGCGGCGGCACGGAGGTGGCACGTCCCGCAAGCGCACAGCGTCCGGCCGGACAGACAGCCGGTGGTCCCGAAGCAGTGGGGGATGCTTGACCGGGCCTGGCCCGGGAGCTGGCCGAGGCTGCCCGAACCGGCGTTCCTGCCCGCCCGCTGTCGAAACGGTTCCCGCGCCTGACCCGGGAAGACGCCTACCGCATCCAGCGGATCGACGTGGGGGAGCGGGTTTCGGCAGGCGCCCGGATCGCCGGCCACAAGATCGGCCTGGCCTCGGCCGCCATGCAGGAGCAGATGGGCATTGGCGAGCCCGACTCCGGAGTGGTCCTCACCAGCATGGTCGCCGCCAGCGGATCCCGGCTGTGTCCGGCCGACTTCATGAACCCCCGGAGCGAGACCCTGGCCGGGTCGGTCCACGCGAGCCTCCCGCTCGCCCCCGGCACCCACCTCCGGGCGACCTTCACCCGGCTCCCTCCGGGAACGCCTCCTCACCCAGGCCGGCCAGACCTCCCCACCCGGCCACCGATCGTGATCGAGGCGCCAGCCATCCCGTTTGCTGGTGGAAGCGTTCTTACCGGCACACCGATACGCAAGTGCAGCGAGCGCAACCTGACGGGTGCCGAGTCAGGACACAAGCAGAGGCGAGGCCAGATCATCTCCACCCGGCGGCTGCTGCGACCGATGGAGAGTCGTACAGGTCCACCGTCTCGATTCCCAAATCGCCATTGAGGTGCAGCCGATGGCCGTTCTGCTGGAGGGTGCGTGCCATGCACGGGGACCGCGTCGCCCAGCTGCCCTCCGGGCCCATCGATCCCGTTGCCGCGCTGAGTCCCCTGGAACGACTTCGTTTCGCTCATTGGCGTCCAAGGACCCTTGCCGTTCGCCTGTTCCTGGATCGTGTACGTCCCGTCGATGGGTCCGTTGTCATCCTGGGACGTCCAGCTGAGAACCTGCGGACCGGGAGCCCATGCGCATTCTCTTCCTTGTGTGAGATGACAGTGACTTCTTCATGCCCATATTCAGATCAGCCTCCCCCCTCAGCTCAACGGAGATGACCGACGAGGAGGCGGAACGGCCCGCAGCCTGACGATCCTCGCGCCGTCGCAGAGCAGGATACGGCGGCGCGCGTGGTATGCCTTGCGGGCTCAACTGGGCCACGGAAAGGTGCTTTTGCCCTCCGGGCACTGGGACGAGCTTGGACGCTGGCAGGCGGCTTCCGCCTGGACCGACTTGTAGCGCACGGTCCGCATCGCCCTGCGTCGCGCCACCGAGGACGAGTTGGTCGAGCTGATGTCCAGCACTGTCGTGGACCAGCACGGCGCCTTCTGTCGGCGCGCTCCGCGGCTGGCTGATCATCTCGCTGACACACGGCGACCGTTTGCGTGGCAGGGTCGGCAATGATCGAGAACGGCATCAGCGAGGGGGCGTTGCATGGACGCCCGGATGTGGAACGGCCTGGTCGGCGTGGTGAAGGAGACGTACACCGCATCACTGGCCGAGGGGATCGTGCCGCGGCCGGCCGTGATGCCGTTGGTGCGGCGGCGAGCTGGTCGGGCTGATCTGGGTCCGCCCGCTCAAGGTCGGCCAGGACGCGCTCGCCGGGATCGCGGAACTCGCGAACATTGCCGCGGCGGCCGCCGCGGACGGCCTCGCGGGCGTAGTCGGTGAGGTCTTTTGGTCGGCGGCCCGGGGCCTCCTGGAGGTGGATCTCTACCTCGCCGTCGACCGGCGGCCTCTCGCCAACCAGTGTGCCGGTGTCGGCCTCGGGCACGCCCCGGGAGCTTCGTGACTACTTCAACCGTCGGCGGATGCGTTGCCGTGCCAAGAGCGCCGAGACCGTGGGCGCGATCGCGGGGCGTGCATCGCGGCCGGAGGCTCAGGAACCAGCCACGTTTGTGGGCGCGGTCCAGCCGGTAGCCCGGATCCACTCGACCAGGTCCAGGGTGGCCGGCTCGATCGAGCGCACCACCGCGAGGTCCGAAGGGTATTCCGCCGCCTTCGCGAACTCGCGGAACATCGCCTTGTCGAGGTCGTTGGGAAGCACGCTCAACGGGAGGGCCTCGTACCGTGCCGGGAGCCCGGCGCGCGCGCCGAACGCCGCGGCGATCTGGGGGCCCGTCAGCTCGTCGCCGACGAGCTCGACGGCTCCGCCGGGCGCCTGCGCGGTGCCGAGCAGGAGCGCGGCGGAGACCCGGCCGATGTCCCTGACCGAGATCATCTTCAGGGCGACGTCCTTTGGCAGCGGCAGCCTCAGCACGATCTCCCCATGCTCCAGGCTCGGTGCCATCACGCTCACGAAGTTCTCCATGAAGGCGGTCGCGCGAACCATCGAGGCCCTGAGGCCGGACTTCCTCAGGTACTCCTCGATCGAGTGCTTCGAGTCGTGGTGCGGCACACCCGACTCCCGGTCCGCTCCGAAGGCCGAGTTGAACACGACGTGCGGGACGCCCGCCTCGACCGCCGCGTCGACGAGCGCGGTACCGATGCGGATCTCCGCCTCGACCTCTTCGAGGCTGTTCGCCTCCGGGGTCATGAAGTAGAACCCCTCGACCGTCGCCAGCGCGGCGGCCAGCGACGCCGGGTCGTCGGCCCGGATGGCCGCCAGCTCGACGCCGCGGGCGGCCAGCGCCTGAGCCCGGTCGGACTGCGGGTTGCGGACCAGAGCCCGCACCCGCGCCTTGTGGTCCAGCAGCGCGTCGACCACCGCCCCGCCCTGTTGCCCCGTCGCGCCGAAGACTGCGATCGTGCCGGTCGTCTGTGTGCTCATCGCTGCCACCCTTCACTAGTTCATGGCATGAACGAAATTAGTTCACGGCATGAACGTCGTCAAGGTGCGGGTGTAGCCGGACCTCACGGTGTGATGGGTTGGTTCGAGGTGGGCGAAGAGAGGTCCGAGGTGTCCACGATGGCGGTGGCCACGCGCTCGAAGTCGCGCTGGTCGTCGGCGTCGAGGTTCCTCGCGATCTCGGGCAGGCGCTTGGCGACCTCGGCGTAAAGGGCCTCGGCGAGCACCTTCCCCGTGGGCGTCGCGCTGAGCATGACGACCCGTCGGTCCTGCGCCGAGCTTGCCCGGCCGACCAACTCGCGCCGCGCGGTGCGATCGACCAGCTGGCTCAATGCGTTCTTGGTCATACCCAACGACGCGGCGAGGTCAGCCATCCGCCGCGGCTCGTTCCTGACTGCGCAGAGCAGCGTGGCCTGCGAGGGGGTCAGGTCGAACTCGGCGCAGACCTGCGCGTACTTGCGTTGAATCACAACCGAGAGCCAGAAGAGCTTGTCGCCATAGTCCACGCCGACCTCCCCGGTCCGATGACGAACGATCAGCCTACGCGTCGCGGGCCGGCAGTCCGCACTGGGCGGCCTTCTCGGCTCGGCCATTGGTATTCGTCCCACAATGTGGGTGATGACGATACCGCTGGCCGCCTCCTGGCTGGTCCTGGCGTTGAGCCCCGCAGGCAAGGTGCGCGAACTGTCGCTCACCGTGGCGTCAGACCGTCCTGGCCGGACACGTGTCGGTATCCTGACGATCTCCAATACCGAACGAGTGTGCGAGTTTGAAGTTTGCTGCCGCTCCCTGTCCGGCTGACTTCAAGACGGAAGGACACCTCGTTGTGTTCCAGACACAGACGGGTTCCGGCCCTCGCCCTCGGGCTGTGCACGGGCATACTCGGCGCCGGTCAAGGGTCTGCTGTGACCGGCACTCCACTGCCCACGGCTTCGGCCGCGCCCACGACCCTCGGCACGCACCCCCACGAGGCGTCGCAGCAGCACGCCCTCGGCGGGCTCGGGGGCCGCCGGTAGTACCCATGAGGTGGTGCGCGGCGGCCTGTTCATCCTGCTGGCGGTCGCGGGTCCTGCGGCGGCCGGAACGGCCGTGATGATGCTGTCCCGCTCCCCGCTCCCTGCTTCCCGCTCTCCGCTGCTCAGCGACATGTCGGGCGGCCAGGAAGCGGCCGATCAGGCCGGTGAGGGCTGGAACAGCGCCGCACGGCTGGAGGGCACGGGCTGAAACGGCGCCCGGAGAGCTGTTCGCCCTCGATCGGCGATCGCGAACTGCGGGGTGCCCGCGGGCGCTCTGCCGGCATGTGGCAACGTCATCGGCATGTCGTGCCCCTTCTGCCGGCTCATCCGTGAAGACAGCGCCCAGTGGGTGGCCCGCGCGCCGTCCACCTGTGCGTTCACCCCTCTCAACCCTCTCGCTCCAGGGCACACCCTGGCGATACCGGCATCTCACTACGCCGATGTCTTCGACACCCCCGCCGAGGTACTGGCCGAGACCGTCGAACTGGTCCAGCGACTGGCGCACGCCATGCGCTCCGCATTGAACGCAACCGGAGTGAACGTCCTCAACGCGAGTGGGCCAGGATCGGAGCAGTCGGTGCCTCATCTGCACTTCCACGTCGTTCCGCGGTGGCCGGACGACGGCATCTCCACCTGGCCGACCGGCCAGTCCCAGCATCAGTTCGCCGGTGACCCAGCCACACGACTCGCCCACGCACTGGCCGCTGAGAAGCGTCCCAGAAGCTGAGCCAGGACCGGAGTCCACTCGCTGCTCACGGGCGCCCCACGCGGATCCGCGGCGGGTGCGGGGCCGATGAGGACAAGAGGGAGGCGCCGGGTACGGGGCCGATGAGACCAAGGGGGAGGCGGCGGGCCTCCCGCTGCGCCCTCTTGGTGCCTCACGGGTTGAGCGGGTATGTGACGGAAGATCATCACGAAGTGGGCGGCAGCCTATGGCGAGGCGGTTGGCGCAGGCGCTCTTGTTCAGTGCCGCGTCGACCGGGACTTGCACGCTCGTCGGGGCGAGGCAGCGCCCGGACGTGCAAGGCCCTCACGCCGGAACTAGTATCGGAACCATACTAGTGCTGATTTACGCCTACCCCGTGCAGGGAGTGCCATGTCCGGCAGCGAGAACCACGTGACCTTCAGGCACGGCCAGGAGTTCCTGGCCGCCATCTCGGAGCGCTGGAACTACCAGATCCTGCGCGAAGTGTTCTTCGGCGTCGGTCGATTCGGCGAACTCAAACGGGCGCTGGGTATCTCGGCGAACATTCTGACCGCGCGACTCAACAGTCTGATCGACCTGGGCCTGCTCACCAAGCGCGCCTACCGCCAGGACAAGCCGTGGTACGAGTACCAGCTCACGGACAGCGCCCGGGAACTCGTCGTCCCCGCCATCGCGGCCGTCACACGCTGGGCCGAGGTCCATGCGAGCGACGGCGACGGCACGCGTCACCGGTTCCTGCACACAGTGTGTGACAGCCCCACCAATCCCTACCTCGCGTGCAGCAACTGCCACCAGCCGGTCGAGGCGTCGACCCTGCGCCCCCTGCCGGCCGAGCAGGGTGACGCGGACGCGGCGAGCGTCGGCTGACTGCTGCGGATCGGACGTGATCCAGGCCATGAGAGCAATGGTAGCGTTTCAGGACTAGTGCGAATACGCTACTAGCCAGCGGCCGAGTCGTGCCGCGCTCCGACTGCTGGGAGGACGATCATGCCGACCACCCCGAACCGGATCGAAGGCATCGCCGAGAGGCTGATCCCCACGTCACTGGGCCTGATCAACGTGCGCGTCGGCGGGCGCGCTGACGGTCGGCCCATGGTGTTCTGGCCGAGCCTGATGATGGACGGCACCATGTGGGAGTACCAGTACGAGCACTTCGCCCCGACGCACCGCGTCGTACTCATCGACAGCCCCGGACACGGCAAGTCCGACGCGCTGCGGAAGATCATCGACCTGAAGGACTGCTCCACCGTCCTCGTCGAGATCCTCGACGCGCTCGACATCGGCAAGTGCGTGCTGGTCGGCAACAGCTGGGGCGGCATGCTCGCCGGCGTCTTCCCGGCCTACCACCCGGAGCGGTCCGCGGCCGCGGTCGGCATCAACTGCACCGCCTCGCTGCCCACGACGTTCGAGAGCATCTGGGCCACCGCTCTGGCCGCGTTCCTGTCGCTGAACTCGACGATGCCCGCGCTTGCCGCCAAGGCCGCGCGCCGCGCGTTCGCCGGGCCGAGTGCGGAGGCCTCGAACCCCGAGTTCGTCGAGTTCACCAAGGTCGTGCTCCGTGACGACCCGAAGTCCGTGGCATGGGCACTACGCAGCATCCTGATCGGCCGCAAGGACGAACACCGCCGCCTGAACACCATCAAGGACGTGCCCGTCCTGATCATCGCAGGCGAGGAGGACAGCCAGTTCCCCGTGCACGTGGTCCGGAAGATGGCCGACGCCATCCCGGACAGCGCCTTCCGCGTCCTCAAGCACACCGCCCACCTCGCCGCGCGTGAGAACCCCGCTTCGGTCAACGCCGAGATCGACGCCTTTCTCGCCGCCCTGCCCACCGCGGCCTGACCACGACGGAGTGGACTACGCCATGGCGAACACGGCACACCCGACGAACGTCCCCGCCTGGGTCCTGAAATTCATGGACGCCATCGACACCCTGTCGTTCGACGAAGGCTTCGCACCGCTCACCGAGGACACCGACCTGTACTTCGGCACCGCGCACATCCACGGCGTCGAAGCCATCAAGGCGTTTTTCGTCAAGATCGACGGGCCGTTGCACATCACTCACGAGGTACTGGAGTTCTGGACCGCGGACAAAGGCGTCAGGCTGCTGCGCGGCGAGGCGACGATGGCCAAGAAGAGCGAACCGGACCGCGTCGTCCGCGCCCCGTTCACACATATCTTCTACCTGGCAGAGGGAGGACCGCTCCGCATCCGCGAACTGCGCATCACCGCAGGTCCGCTGGAGACCCATGCGGTCATGTGACCCCCTTCGGCACGCAGTGCCCCGTCCTCCGACCGTGAAGAGGGTGGCGGCCCTGCCGAGCCCCGGCGACAGAGGCACCCCGCGGCACCGGGCCCACCCGCTGACGAACGAGCGGCTCGGCGCGCCCGAAAGACTCGAACGACGGGCTGCGGGACGTGCTCATCGGGGCCCGGGGCGGCGCCGACCAGCCCGACCAGGTCGTCATCCGCCGCGCACGCATGCTCGTCATGAACCGGATGACCGTCGTCAAGGACGGCCGCACCCTGGGCTCTGTCACCACCTTGCGCGACCGCACCGAACTGGCGGAACCGGAGCGGAAGGTCGGCTCCTTCCGGAGTTCCTCCGAACTGCTGCGCGCCCAGGCCCACGAGTTCGCCAACCAACTGCACACCGTCTCCGGGCTGATCCAGATCGGCGAACACGACGAAGTGGTGCGGCACATACGTGCGTTGAACCAGCGCCGCCAGTCGCTGGACATGACCCTCGCCAGCCGCGTACGCGACACCGCGATCGCCGCGCTGCTGATGGCCGAGTCCTCGCTGGCCGCCGAGCGCAGAGTCGCCCTGCGTATCTCCGCCGGCACCGCACTCGACCGCCTCGTGGCGGAGGACGCGGCCGATGTCGCCACGGTGGTCGGCAACCTCGTCGACAACGCGGTGGACGCCGCCGCCGTGCATCGCGTCGGCGACGACGAGGCATGGGTCGAGGTGGAGCTGCGGCAGGACGCCTCCAGCGTGGAGATCGTGGTCCGTGCCGCTCGGAGGGACTGCTGCAGGGTGCCCCGTCCGCTGCCTCCACGCACCGCTCACGAGGAACACTCACACCGGGTAGTCAGTGTCGGGGCGGGGCCGGGGTGGTCAGGTGGCTCGTCCGCTCAGTCGCCGATCGCTATCCCCAGCCAGGCGTCGGTGGGGTTCGCTCCGATGTCTGAGCCGAGGAAGGAGAGGGCTCCGGTGCCGGTGATCTTCCCGCCGGCGGCTTTGAGTGCTTGTGCTCCTCCGTCGTCGGTGTTCTCGCCTCTGACGCCGATGCCGAGGTCGTCCTGCCCGTCGTTGTCGAAGTCCAGGAGGGTGACTGCCGATCCCATCTCGTCGTCCTTCTCCGGGGTTCCGACGGTCTCGTTCTGCGAGAACGACTGCGACCCCGCTCCGGAGAGCCCACCGGAGGTGCCGTAGAGGACGGTGGCCATGCCCGCGTCGGTGACGGATCCGATGGATTCACCGACGACGCCGACGGCCACGTCCGCGAAACCGTCGTTGTTGATGTCTCCGGCCGCCACGGCGAACCCGAAGCCGTCGTCCTTCTCGGGCGCGCCCGCGACACCCGCGCTGTCCTGACTGATGACGGTGCTGCGGGAGGCCGAGATACCATCGGCGCCGCCGTAGTAGGCGAACCACCCGGCCGGCAGAGTCGACGCCGTTCACGGGTGCGTAGTTGTCGCCCAGGATCACGTCGGCGTGCTTGTCCCCGTTGACGTCACCCAACGCCAGCCATGCCAGCCCCCTCCACTCGCCGGCCGTGACCACGGCCGCGGGTGATGTGGCGAGTCCGCCGGCGCCGCCGCGGAAGACGCGGACGTCGGTGGACGACGGGCCCTCGTAGTCGTCGGTGACGGTCGCCAGATCCGCGTAGCCGTCGCCGTCGACGTCACCCGCCGCGATGTCCATGAGCCGGTTCTGCGGCGCCTTTGCCACCGGGCCCGGGACGGCCGCACGCGAGGCGTTGAAGGAGTACGTGAAGTAGGAGCGCTTGCCCTCCGCGGTGACGACCAGTTCGGGGCGGCCGTCGCGGTTGAAGTCCCCCGCCGCCATCCCGTCCCCGAAGTAGTCGTGCGCGTCTTGCTGTCCGGCGGGAATGCTCAGCCCCACGCTGCTGCTTGACAGGCCCGAGGGACTGCCGAAGATCACGGTTACCAGCCCCGCGTTGCTGACATCGAGCTTTTCGAACGGGGCGCTCACGGCGAGGTCGGCGTAGCCGTCACAGTCGAAGTCCGCCGAGGTCAGATCCCACCCGAACCCGTCCCCCGTCTCCGCGGCGCCTGGGACTCCCGGGCTGTCCTGGCTGATGACCTGGCGCTTCGCGGTGTTCAGGCCGGACGCCGATCCGTAGACCACCGCGACGTAGCCCGCGACTTCCACCGCCCCCACCGTGCCGTGCGGGCCGCCGGTGGCGAGATCCTGGTAGCCGTCGCCGTTGAAATCGTACGGCTTCGCCGGTCCCGCCGTCGTCGCCCCGGGCCGGTCCGTCAAGCCGGCATCCGCTGACACGGGCGCCACGGGGAGCGCGGCGCCCGGCGAAGGCTGGGCGGTGGCAGTGGGGGCGCTCAAGAGCGCGGCGGCTGAGATCACGCCCACCACTGCGACCGACGTGGCGACCCTCCGGATGTGTCCCACGGATAAGGCCTGTTGCGTACTCGTGACTGTCATGGTGCCTTTTCCTTCTCCTGAGCTGGGTCTCCCGTCGCACGAGTGCTCGTGGACCTGCACCATGCGCGGCGCATCTCCTTCTTGCCTGATCAATCAGGGCGTTGCCGAAGATACGGGCATGCCTGATGTGTCACATCCCGCAGCCGTATGATTTTCCGCTCCACCCAGCACATCAGTCGGGTAGACCACGGCGGTACCCAGGGGCGCGGAGTTCCCCGAACGCGATAGCTTGACGCGGCACTCGCAACTTCCTGGGCCGGTACGCCTGCACCCGACTGCCGGCAGATCCCGGACGAGCAACCGGCCATGGACCAGGCCCAGCCGTCCGGCGTGCGTGTCGTCTTCCGCAGCCGCGCCACGCGTGCAAGATCACGGTCCAGCGGGAGGACGGTCTTCCGCGTACGCCCGTAGGGAGTGTTGGCTACAGCCCGACTGGCGGGTCGTCCTCACGGTGCACGAGATGCAGCGGCTCGGCCGCGACGCCGGCCGTGCCGCCGCGGAGGCACGGCTTGACGCCGGGCCCCCGCCGCGACCGCGGCAGCCGCTCCGGCACCGGGGAGGAAACGCCGGCGACCGACGTCGGCCACGCGCACCTCCTCGGCCGGCGCCGCGATTCCTTCCCTCACCGCGGGCATCGACTCGTGATACGCCTTCTCGCTCGCCGGTGAGACGGACGCGAACTGTGCGGGGTTCAAGGCGACGGGTCCGGTGGATCAGGGGCTTCCGCTTGTTCATCCTGAAGGGCTGATCCCGCTGCTGTGACCGCGCTTGAATAGCCGTTCACGTCGAGGGGCCCCACTCTTCGAGCGGGGGCCCCCCCCGGGTTCGGATTACCGTGAAGGCCGGGGGGAAATATTGGGGCGGGGTGTTTTTGAGTGCCAGAAAATCAAGGCGGGGGCGGTGG
>NZ_JBHJUW010000155.1:0-18446 GCF_042268205.1 Streptomyces sp. NPDC056160 | reverse complement strand
ACGCTCACGCAGTTCGTCGGGGTACTTACGGGGAGCAGCCATGAGCGGCATCCTTCCGAGTCTTCGATGTCTCCATCAAACCCGGGGCGATTCAGACGTCCTCGCACTCGTAGTCGTGGCTCGGGTCCTGGCCGTTGTAGCGGTCGGCCGCACTCTCGCACGCAGCCTCGTCGTCGAAACCGTAGCCGACGTTTCCACCGTCCCACAGGCACTTGCCGGCCGGACTGCCCGCGATGCAGTCACGCTGGACGCCGTAGGCCTCAGGCGTGACCGCACCGTACAGCCCGAGGGCCAGGACGGACGTGAGCGTCGCGCGAATGATTCGTCCCATGATTGACACCTTCCGGCAGGTGGCGAAGCGAAGCTACCCGCTGTATCGGCATCGCGCGGGGGTCACTTGAGCGGTGATGCCGGATGGCCAGCCTTCGACTGACCGGCAAGCCCGGAACCTGTCACCGAGTGGGCCGCGGTGAAAGCGGTCGCCTAGCTGGCCTACTCCATCCGCAGATCGGCCGACGTGTCCGGTTGACCGTGTGCCGCGAGGAACGACGCGGTCAGATGCTCGCTCCACGCGCCCGGCGGGACTCCTGCCGTGGACCAGGCGACCTCGCGGACACTCACCCGGAATCTGCCCTGCGCGTTCAGCACATCGTTGACGGCGCGGGTTGCCTCGACCAGAGTCACCATGTGCTGGACGGCCGCCCCCGTCGCCTCCGAAACGTCGGACACGGTGAGCAGGGCCCACGGCAGCTCTGTGCGTTCCTCCCAGGTCAGTGGCACGTCACTGCTCCGCAGTTGTTCCTCCGTTGCCTGGATCACACGGTTCTCCCATGTGTCAGTCAGGGCGGTGGTTTCCTGTGGCGCACCCGTGTCCATGAAGTCCATCGCTGCGTCCTCCGGGTCCACCGGCCATGGCCGGCCGGCCTCGGAGGTGTCCGCGAACATCCCGGTCAGGGCCGAGACCATCTCTTCGACATCCATCGGCAGCCCGTCCGCTATGTCGTGTCCGAGATAACCCCCGAAGTCCATGAACACGTCGCTCGAGTCCTGCGAGTCGGGTAGGGACAAGACACCGTCCGGGAAGAGCACCTGGTCGCCGGGCAGGGGCAGGTCCTGCCCCGGATGCAGCGGGCCGTTGTCCGCGACCGGCGGGTGGCCGACTGCCGCGACAGCCGCCTGCCCGGCCGTCCGGGAGGACGGTCGCGCCGCCGAGGCTTCCTGCCGGGCAGCCGGCTCACCGGCCCGGGTACTGCGGCCGGGCACCCTCTCGCGGTTCGCGCCGAGTACCCGGGCGATGTACGCGTGGAGGGGCTCCCCGGTACCGCCCGGCACGGGCAGCCGCATCATGACGACGCCCGGTGCCGGCTCCACCGGGATCAGCGGGAATCCCGCGTCGGCGAGCCATTGGGCCAACTCGGTGTGGTTCTCGGGAATACCCGTGTTCTGAAGGTGGCGGAAGAAGTCACCGACCCGTGCCCGAAGCCCCTCGACCCTTTCCGGACCGGACGAGAACGGCGGGACCACCCCTGGCTCGAACCCTACTTCGTCGGCGTACCGCTTCAATTGCTCGATCCGCTCCCGCTCCGGCAGCGCCAAGTAGACCCTGGACGGATCGCTTCCGCGCTGTTCCCAGGTGAAGCCCCGCTCCGCCAGGGCGCTGATCGTCGGCGTGTTGACGGCCCTGAGGAGGATGCCGCGGCGCATGAGGCGCTGCACGTAGTTGTGCAGATCCTTCCCACCGAAGCTCGTGCTCGGCACGGCGCCCTGCCACTCGCACTGGCCTGCGGGAGGCAGGAGATGGTGCGACAGCGGGGCGCGAGCGATCTTGAGCACCGGACGGCCCCCCAGGGTGGCTTCCGCCAAGGGCACCCCGAACGACTGCCAGGCTGCGATCAGATGGGTGTCGTCGGGGTTGATGCCCCTCCTGTCCAGTGTCTCGAGGAGATTGTGCATCCTACGCACGAGCGGTGGGGCCGCCGCAGCGGAGTACGATCCGAACCGGGGACGTCTGCCGATCATGTGCGGGTGCGCACGATAGAAGTCGTTCAAGAGCTCGACGCGCCGACGGGTCGTGCTCGTCAGCGACACGTCGGAGACGTCATACGGCCGGAACGCGGTCTGCGGGGCAGGTGCCCGCCGCCGGCCCTGAGGTCGGGGAGCTCGCTCCGAGAGCCAGTGGTACTCGTCGTTGAGGCGCAGCAGTTCGCCGGGCCCCAGCGTCAGGCGGTAGGTGGCCTCGATGTGGTCCCAGACCCCGCCGAGGGTATCGCGGTGATCCATCCGGTCGCTCAGGAGGTGGAACAGCTGAGTCGCCTGCTCGGGCGCGAGGTGGGCGGATTCGCTGCGCGTGAACGGGAAGGCCGACGGCGCAGGCCGTTTGTGCCAGGAGACGGAGGCCACGTCCCCGAGGTGGTGCACGGCCCGTGGGGTGGGTAGGTTGATGTGGTTGTCCACGTTGAGCACGCTGTGTTCGCGAGGCGCGGTCTCCGGCGTGGGGCCGGTGTCTGTCCGGCCGGTGGCCGAGATGCCGGTGACAGGGGGCCGCGAGGCCCCTGGGCCGGTGTCCGAGAGCCTGACAGAGGCGGATGACCCAGGCAGCGCGAGTCCGGAGGGTGACGGCACGGGGGACTGGGCAACAAGGTCGCGGGTGTCGGATTCGTCGAACAGGCTGTCCATGGGAGAGGAGGCCCGGGTGGAACCCGCCGGGCTGCCGCCGGCCGGTCGGGCTCCGGAGGTGTCGGCCGTCTCCGGTTCCGGAACATCGGTGGAGCGGGTCCTGGTGGCTGCGGGCCGGCCTGCATGGTGGGTGCCGACGGCGGGAGTCGGGGAGGCAGGTCCCCACATCGTCACCGGAGTGCCGGCCGGCAGTGGAGCACCGGCAGGCGCGGTGGGCGCCCAGTGCTCCGTTCCCGGCCCGGAATCGAGGCGCACCAGGGACACCGTCCGCGACCAGTGCGCGGGCTCCAGGTGGTAGGAGGACAACGGTTGAGCTCGGGTCCGGGAGTAGTCCAGCACCTCGACCCGCACGCCGTGCATCCGGGCCAGCAGCTCGGGCAGGAAGTTGCCGAGGCCGATGCTCCAGGCCCCTGGCGTCCGGATGAAGTCAAGCAGTGACCGCTGGTGTTCCGGAGTCACCGCTCCGCCGCCCAGTTCGCGCAGCCTCGGCTCCAGCGTGTCCCAGACACTGTCGGGTGCGTCGAGCTGTTCCTCGAGGTAGCGAGCAAGGTCCTCGCGCAGGGCCGTCGCCGACCGCGTCGGCTGGTCGGCTCGCACGTGCAGCCCGGTGGTGATGATAAAGGAGTTGAACAAGCAGTCGCCGTCGCCGCGGACGTCGCCCACCAGCAGGCGGTCCGCGACGATGCGCCGTACCTCCGCCATGCCAGGCGCCGAGGGCAGAGGCGTGTCGTCCGCGACCGTCCACGGCATCCGCTGCGGGGCCCCGGTGTTCCCGGTCGCGGAGGCGCTCACTGGGCCTCCCTCATAGGAGCTCTCAGCGCCCCTGGTCGACGGGGCGGCGAGGAAGGCCAGGGCGAGCTGTTCGTCCCGGTGCTCCGGCGAGTTGGAGGCCATCACCCGTGCCACGTCCGTGATCGTGACGGGGCCGGCTCCCTGCTCCGCCCGCAGTCCGTTCACGGCGCGGGCAGACCGTACGATCTCCGCCAGGTACTGCGTCATCTCCCCGGCGGAGGCCGACGACACGAACATCGCGTCCATGACGTCCGGTAGCTCTTGTCGTTCCTCCCGTGTCAGCCCCGGCACGGCCTCACCCAGCAGCTGCGCGTCGACCGTCTGCAGCGTCTGTCCGACCCATCCGACGGCGATGCCGAACGGTTCCACCGCATCCTGGATTCGGGCAGGCGCCATGGGTTCTGCCGTCCCTCGCTCACCGGTGCCGGTGACGGCTGAGCGCGTCGAAGGCTGCGCGGATCGTGGCGGCTGGTGGACGCGTCCGCCCCAGGCCACCCGGTCGATGAAGTTGTGGACGGACTCAGCCGCGGGATCCCGCTCCGCCTCTGGCACGGGCAGCCGCAGCATGACCAGGCCCGGCCGCACCTCCACCGGGGCCAGCGCGAAGCCCTCCTCAGCCAGTCGGCCGGCGAGCACGGTGTGGGTCTCGGAGATACCCGTGTACTGAAGATGGTGGAAGAATTCCCCCACTCGCGCGGCGAGGTCCCCGGTACGCTGCGGGCCGGTCGAGCGCGGCGGCACCACACCCGGCTCCAGCCCCACCTCGGCAGCGTACTCGTCCAGCTCCGTGAGGCGTTCGTGCTCCGATGCCAGGAACACCCGCGACGGTTCGCTGCTGCGCAGCTCCCAGAAAAATCCCCAGGTCTCCAAAGCGTTGAAGGTGGAGAAGTTGGAGCGGGCGGCGAGAAGACCGTTCTTCATCAGAGAACGCAGCCGGGAGGCGACGTTGACCTGCTCACTGCCCGTCGGAACCAGGCCCGGTGTCCCCCCTTCGTCCTCGAAGTACCGCCGGAGCATCTCCTGGCTGTGTACGGTCGTGACGAAGAGGCGTTCGTATCCGGCTGAGTCCTGTCCGGGCACTACCTCGACGCCGAACCCTTCAAGGGCAGCGATCAGATGGTGGTCGTCCGGGGCGATGCCCCGATGCCGCAGTCGCTGCAGGAGATACGCGGCGTCCACCTGGCGCTGGTCGATCCCGACCGGGTCGTTTATGCGGGGAGGCTGTCGGCCGATCTTACCCAGCGGGCTCGTGTAGTAGGCGTTGAGGACCGCGATACGCCGGAGGGTGGACCGCCGCACCGGCTCACCCGGGGACACGGTGTAGGGGCGTACCGCGAAGTCCTGGAGGCCCTGCGCCGTCGGCGCCGCAGTCGCCGTCTCGGCCGGGTCCGGGGGAGGCCGCCGGTTCGAACGGGTGAGTTCCGTGGCCACGGGGGCCGGTGCTGCGGGCCTCGTGGCCGGGGTGCCGGCCGGCCGGGACGGAGAGGTCGGCTGTGTCTCCCCGTCCGGGTCCGCGTTCTCGTCGCCTGCCACTGGCACCGGGGGCACGAGCCTCTGCGCGGTCGGCGCACCGGTCTCCTGGGAGGTGGGCAGGGCGGCGTCGTCGTGCCAGTTTGCGAACCTGGAGGCGAGCAAGCCGCCCACCGACAGCGTTCCCGGTTCGATCAGGTCGCCCGCCACCGGCAGACGCATGATGCCGGTGGCGGCCGGGTCCGGACGCAGCACGAAGCCGTGATCGGCGAGCCAGGCCGTGAGCCGCACCTGTCTCTCGGGAATGCCGGTGTACTGGAGATGATGGAAGAAGTCACCGGCCTGTGCGGCGGGACCCTCCTCCCGGTCCGGATCGGTCCGGTACTCGGGGACGACCCCCGGCAGCAGCGTCTGGGCGCGGACGAACCGCTCCAGCTGGGCCAGCCGTCTGGTCTCCGGCAGCGCGAGATACAGGCGTGCGGAAGAACCACCGCGCAGTTCCCACGAGAATCCCCACCTGATCATGTCCCTGAAGGAAGGGAGGTTGGCCTGCCGGACGGCCAGGCCGTGGGCGATCAGCGTGTTGATGCGGGTGTAGGCGTTGCGGTGCGGGCCGCTGTGCGGCGGCATCTCGCCATGCGTGCCGCCGGCGCCGTCGAACCAGGCGCGCAGGACGTCCTGGCTGATCGCCGGTTCCAGGAAATACCGGTCCCGGCCCTGCTGGTCCCTTCCCGGCAGCAGCCGGATACCGAACCGCTGGAGGGCGGCGATCAGATGCGCGTTGGACGGATTGATGCTGAGAGCACGCAGCTTGGCGAAGAGGTCGCCGGCCTCTGCCTCCAGGTGGCGCTCGGTGCCGGCCGCCTCGTCGACGGTGAGCGGTGGAGGCTGTTGGCCGTGCCGGTCCGGGAACCTGGTGTAGTACGCGTTGAGTGTGTCGATGTACTCACGTGTCGCCCGTGGCAACCGATCGCCCGGGGGTACCACGTACGGCGCGGCACGCAGCGGCGCGACTTGAGCCGCGTCGGCGGCCGGCGGGAAGGCCGTTCGCGTGAGAGGCGCGGAGGGGGGCGTGTCGACGTCCATGTCCCGGTCCGTGCCGGTGGCGGGAGGCGGAACGGGCTGCGCAGCGGTGCCGGTGTCGCGGCCTCCGTCCCTCTCTGTGCGTGAGTCGGGACGCGGGGCCGGGGCCGTGTCCGCCGCCGGTTCTTGAAAGATGTCCTCACCTCGCCAGTCGCCGAACAGAGAGGTGAGCAACTCGTCCACCGTGTGCGGGCCGGGCCCGGACTGTTCGGGTGCAGGCGCCGGCAGCCGCAGCACGACGCCCCGGCCGGTCACCACGCGTGTCAGCGAAAACCCGTGACGGTCGAGCCACTCTGTCAGGTCACGCTGGTGCTCGGGGATGCCGGTGTGCAGGAGGTGGTGGAAGAAATCACCGACCCTGGCCGCGAGGCCCTCCACCCGGCCGGGGCCGGTCAGGTACGGCGGCAGCGCACCGGCCGGGAGTCCCACCGCCCCGGCGTACTGTCGCAATTGCGTGATCCGCTCGCTCTGCGGCAGAGCGAGGTAGACCCTGCCTCGGTCGCTGCCCCGCAGCTCCCAGGAGAATCCGGCCTCGATCAGTGCGCGGACCGCGGGGAGCAACGAGCGGTCGCCGCGCTGGGCGATGAGGCCCTCATCGACGAGGCGCGTGATCACCTTCTGGAACCTGGCGGCCCGGGGCAGCTGGCCGCGAGGCTGCATTCCCCTGTCGTAACTCGCCCTCATCTCCCCGTAGGCCAGGGGGTCCGCCGGGAAGTACCGCGTCCGTCCACTGCCATCGAGCCCGCGTTCCATACGGATGCCGAACCGGGTGAAGGCCCGCAGAAGATGAAGGTCACCGAGTTCGACACCCGCCCTCGACAGAAGTGTGAGGAGGCTGTTGTACCGCTTCTCCAGCAGGTTCGGACTGCTGCCCGTCCTGGCGGGGCGCGGTCCGATCCGCTGGGGATGCGTCGCGTAGTACTCGTTGAGCAGCGCGACGCGTTCAGCCGTCTGGGGCGGAAGCGACGAGATCTCGTGGGCGGGTATGACGTACGGGGCTGCTGTCCCGCCCTCCGCAAGCGCGGGTGTGATGCGGTTGATCATGAAGACCTGCACGTCCAGAGGCGGCTTCGGCGGGGGCAGGTGCGCGATCCAGGCAGCGATCTCAGCACGTCCGCGCGGCAGCCGCTGTCCGGTGAAGAGGCCGTCTCGCGCCCGCATGTCCTGCTGAAGGGGACCACTGCCGGCTGGCTTCTCCGCCACCGGGCGCACCGACGCCGCCTCGGAGTCGTTGCGCGGGGCTGCGGTCCGCCGTGACGGTACCCGGCTGTCCTCTGTGGAAACGGCAGCTCGTGTGCCCACGCGAACGGGCTGCTCCGGACCGGGTGCACGTCCGTCGTTCCGCGTGAAGTGCCTGTCGAGATGCTTGTTCAGGTAAACGGCCTCGGCCGGGAACAGCAGTCGCAGGTTCTCGGGCCTTGCGCGCGTTCCGGTCTTCGGAATGTCGGCTTCGCCCGCTCGCCGCTCTTCCTTGTCTCCAGGGGCCGGCTTCTGCGGGGGGCGGCCTTCAGCCAGGATTCGGTAGATGGTCTGAGCCGCAGCCTGTGGATCCTGTTGCGTTTGGCCGGGCGACTCATCGAAGGGACGAGGGGCTGGAGCGGGATCGATGACGGACCGGACGCTTAGCCACGACGGTTCTTCCCGGCCCACGGCTGCACGGGGATCGGTCGATGCCGGGGAGGTGGGGGCAGTGCTTGTTTTGTACGGTGGTCCGGAGCTGCTGGTGGTGGGATGCGGCGGGGCCGTTCGCATCGCCTGCGCCGTCTCGCCCGGGAGAGGGAGGGCGCCGGGTGCGGTGGGGGCCCAGTGCTCGCTTCCCCTGCCTGCCTCGAAACGCACCAGTGTGATCGTCGGCTGTTCCGCCGCCGGCTGGGCGGTCGTATGGGTCCATTCCACCGCCGTAGGGGCATCGGCCTCATGTTCCGACCGGCTGTGAGTGTGCACGTGGTCGGGCGCTGGCGTTGCGGGTATGCCGGGGCGAGGCGCGGGTGTGGGGGTGCTGGGGTGAAGGCGGGTGCTGAGCGGGATTCTTATGTGGTCCCGGATGGTGCTGAGGTAGGTGGCGGTCTGGGGCCAGTCACGGCGGGCGGCGGCTTCGTCGGCGGCGGTGAGGAGGTGACGTTGTCCGGCGAGTGTGATGTCTGCCTGGTCGGCGAGTTGCCGTAGGTGCTGGATGATCTGGTCGGCGGCTGCTGTGCGTTCGAGAAGGAGGCGAGCACGGTCGGTGTCGTCGTTGTCGTGCCGGGTGAGTTCTTCGGGTGTCTGCCAGCGGTCCAGCGCCTCTTCCAGTCGGGCGCGCTCCGGGCTCCCGAGTACCGGGCGGGTGGTGGCGGACTCGGTGGCCGGGCGCGGGGCGGGAGTGAAGGGCGCGGGCCGGCCGTCCCCGGCCCGCTCCGCTCCGGGTGCCGTGTGGCCGACGGTGAGGCGTTCGGGGATGGTGAGCCGGACCTGCCCCGACCGGGGGAACTGTGTTCCCGGGCTCGGGGACCAGGACGTGTCCGACGGGGTGCCTGCGCCGGTGGTCGGCAGTACGTTCCCGGGGGGCGGCGCGCCGTCGCCGGGCAGGACGCTGCTGTCGCTGCTGCCGGCGGGTCCGTGTCCGCCTGCCTTGTTGACCAGTGCGAGGCCGGGGTCGGTGAGTGGGGGTTTGTGGTGGGGGAGGTCGAAGCCGAGGCGGCCTTTGATCCAGTGGCCGAGTTTGACGGCGCCGATGTGTCCGATGCCGCTGCCGAGTGCGGCGCCGACGCCGCCGGCGGTGGTCATCCAGGAGGTGGTGAACCTGCCCGTCTCGTTGAGGTTGAAGAAGCCCTCCGACACGTTCATAGCCGCCGCCTGCAACCCCGCCTCGGGGAAGGCGCGGACGAACTTCATCCACGACGGTGAGGGCAGCGCGCGGGCGAGGTCGTGGGAGAGCGCACCGCGCACCCCGCCCATCCCGGCCGGCATCCACGACAGGGTACCCTCCAGCTCCCGGCCCAGCGCCCTGGGACCGCGCCCGGCATGCGCCATGAACGTGTCCGCCCACAACCGGCCCGACTCCCGCGCCTGCCGCCAGCCCAGCCGCTCACCGAAAGCCCGCGCGAACTGGTCACCCACCGCATCACGGAACGACTGCCGCGCGCCGCGCCCCACCACCTCGTTCTGTAGACGGACGGCTATCGGCACGGTCAGACGGCCGATCTCGCGCCCGAACCAGTTGCCGCCGAGCAGCTCGCGGTTGAGCGGATCGTTCCACAGATCCCGCATAGCGTTCCGGTCGAACGACTTCCCGCCACCCAGCAGCGCCTTCTCCCCGCCCAGCAGCGCCTTTTCCCCGCCGAGGGCCGTCTTCTCTCCGCCGAGGAGGGTGTTTCCGCTGCCCACGGGCAGGGTGGTCTTGGTGCCGGTGCGTGCGGGTACCGGGGCGGGGCCGTGGAGGCTCTCGCCGATGATCTGCCGGATGTCCTTGACCGACTTGAGTCCGAAGAAGGGGAGTTTCCCGATGCCCTTGCCGATCGGTCCCATCGCGAAGGGCACCAGCGAGGACACCGCGCCCTGGATGGCGCCGAACTTCAGGGACTGGTCGCGGTACTCGTTCCCGTGTGCGGTGTGCTTGCCCTGCGTCGCCATCACCCACCGGGTGAAACCGTCCAGCGCCGCGGCCAGGACCACGTTCATCGTCATGATCGACGCGGTCTGCGCCGCGACACGCGCCAAAAACTGCGTCAGCTCCGTGGTGAACAGCTCGCGGAAGAAGGTGTCCAGGGCCAGCTTCTCGAACGCCGCCTGGACCGGGTTGAAGATCTCCAGGAGCGCGATGACCGCCAGCTCCGCGAAGAACAGGACCACCTGCTCCACGATCATCATGTTCGTGTACTCGAGCTGGTACGCGAACTCGTTGCCCGCATCCGCCAGCTGCAGCGCGGTCTCCTTCAGACCCTTCAGATAGTCCGCGCCGTCCCCCGACGAGAACTGCGATATGGCACGCATGTACGCAACGATGGCCTCCCCCCTCGCCCCCGAGGCGGTCGCACCCGCGACGTCCGAGACCGCGCCCTCCAGACCGGTCAGGAAACGCACCAGCACCAGATGCGGGTCCACGATCTCCGCCCGGACCCGCTCCGGCGAACCCTCGGGAACCGTCATCCCCGTCAACGCGACCACAATGCCGTTGGCCACAGGATTCACAGCCACCAAAACCCCCCAAGAGCGTCTCTGTCGATGGAGCGGACAGCCGCGCGACCACATCCGGCGACTGCTGCATCGCGGAGAAGAAGCCCATAGCTCACACGTATAAACCGGCCCATGAGTTCGCCCTGTGACGTACACCTCAACGCGTCCACCAAGGTGAGATGGCCGTGCTCAAACGTCACGGTTGGTGCTGCCAGGACTCGGCGGGCGGTCACCACCGTGATCCCTGCGGCGCCCCGGTGGCTCAGCTCCAGCACGCAGCCCACCGCGCGACGGTACTGCGTGAAGTGTGGTGAGCGCCGCTGTGGCTCAGCTGGCGTCGGTGCTGTCGCCCGCCACGTCGTCAGGTCTATCGTCCAGATCCTCTACGACCCGCATGGAGCTGTCGGAGAGTTCGGGCATCTCGAAGGCGTAGCGGCCCTTCATGTGGATGTGTCGATAGAGGAAGGGGGACAAGCTCCGCTGCCGCAGGTCCGTTCGGCCGCGTGCAGGGCATCGATGATGAGGTCGGCCCTCATATGGTCGGCGACGGCCTACCCCGCCAGGCGCCGTGAGGCGAGGTCGATCACGGTTGCCAGATAGCGGAACTTCCCGCCGGCCAGGAGAAGGTAGGTGATGTCGCCGACGTACTTGGTGTTCGCCTGGTCCGCGGGCAGGAGTTCGACGTAGTCGTCGCCGCTGAGCGCGACCGGGACGTAGCCGCAAGCCTCGATCAAGGTGGCGTACTTCTCGTTCGGTGTGAACAGCCGGCCCGGGTGGGAGGGGTCGCGCAGGCCGTCGTGCGGACGGTTCTGCCACTTCGCTTTACCGACCGTGAGTTGTGCTGCCCGTGATGTCCGTCTGGGCCTGTGACATGGACGTCGTGGGCTCGTTTACCGACCGGGACCGGAACGTCTGCCATGTTCCGGAGTCGGTACGGAGGACGAGTGGTACGGCACATCGTGGTCGGGGACTTGAGGGTCCAGCGGATCGAGCGGAAGGATGGACGGCGATCGTGGACGATCGTCTGGCCTGAGGGCACCCTGCACGCGGAGGCGGACCGGTTCCTGCGCGTCCATGACGGCACTGGCACCCAGAAGACGTACGCGTACTACCTGGTGGACCATCTGCGGTGGCTGGAGCGCGAATGCCTGGCCTTCGACACGGTCCAACTGCACGACCTGGAACGGTACATGGGCATCGTCGGCGCTGAGGTCCGTATGCCGCTCGGGGAACCGTGGCGGGTCGGCAAGCGCCCCTACGGCCGGTCCGCACTGTCGATCGCGGCGTCCTGTTTGAAGGGCTTCTACCTGCATCAAGCCTCCCTCGGCATCAACGTCGACCTCGGCGAGAAGCTGGATGGCACCCGGCTGCCGTCGCGGGTGGACCGTCAGCGCTCGTTCCTCGGACACGTGAAATCCGCGATGCCCGCGAACCCCCTCTCTCCGAAGGGCCCGCACCGTCGGCATCCGAAGATGCTCCCGGACGGGGCGAGGGACAGACTGCTGGAGAGGGTGAACTCGGCCCGGGACCGGCTGGTGGTGACCTGGCTCGCCGACGGCGGCCTTCGGGTCGGCGAGCTCTGCGGCCTTCACCTGGTCGACCTGCATCTGCGCGAGAACGCGGCTTGCAACGAGTGCCGCAGCCCTCACCTGCACGTCTGTCATCGTCCGAACAACCCGAACCGGGCCGAGGCCAAGACCAAGCACGCCTGGCAGGTTGAACACGGCACGGTGACCGGTGGGTTGATCAAGCGGGTCAGCCCGGCGATGGTGCACGCCTACTTCGAGTACATGACGACCGAGTACCCGCGCGGAGCCGGACACGGCATGCTCCTGGTCCAGCTCCACGGCGCCGGCACCGGGCAGCCCTGGGCTCCGGTCGGTGCCCGCCGGATGCTCGGCCGGGCCGGGATACGCGCTGGCCTGGGGCTGGTGAAACCCCATGCCTTCCGGCACACCTTCACCTCCGCGGTTCTCGATGCTGCCGACGGCAACCTGCTGATCGCCCGAGACGCCGGTGGCTGGGCCTCGACGGCCACGGTCGACGAGGTCTACGGGCATGTCGACGTCCACGACCCCACCTTCGACGCCGCCCTGCGCACTGTCTGGGGTGAGCCGAAGTGAGCATGACGACGGCTTCGCTGCCGCAGCAGGACCCCCGCACAGGCCGGGACCGGCTGGAGATCCTCACCGCGCTGATCAGCGCCCCGTCGTTCGACCCGCTGTTCCGTCCCGACGTGGTCAAGATTCCGCCGAACCATGCTGTCTACCGGTGGAATTGCCTCTGCGCTGACTGCGAGCGGTCCACGATGGGACACGGTGACCTGTGCTCTTCGCATGAGATGCTCTGGCGCGAACACCGCGACCTGGGTGGAGAACGAGCCGAGTTCCTCCGCACCGCGCCGCCCGTCGGCCCCGGGGAGGGGGTCGAGCAGCGGTCCTGTCGGATCTGCCCCGGGCGGCCCGCTCGGCACCACACGCTAGTGCTCTGCCACTACCACGAGTTTCGTTGGTACAACCAGCGCAGCCGCCGCGGCGGTGACCTCGACTTCGATGCCTGGCTCGTTGATCAGCAATCGCAACCCGGCTTCGGTGATTGCCAGGTCCAGGTCTGCCCCGAACTCTCGGACTCCCCGCTCGGGCTGTGTTTCCGCCACGAGCGCCGCTACCGCAGGCAAGGCAGTCCGGGAGGAGCGACGCTGCCCTCGCAGTGGGGCACTCGCTTCGGGCGCCGGAGACTGGTCACACCGGTCAGCTACGAGGACGAACTCGCCTTCCGGCGCTGGTGCGTGAGCGCCGGAGCCGTGCTCCGGCCCGCGCAGGTCAATCTCCGGGGGCTGCATCCGCTGCTGCGGGCCGAGATCAAGTGGGGCATGTTCACCTACACCCAGAAGGCACACGGCCGCTGGGAACTGGTCACCTGGCAGGGCTTGGCGAACTTCGCTCGCGAGCACGGCCTGCGGTCGCTGACGGATGCAGGCGCCGAGGAGGAACGGCTGCTGCAGAAAGCGGTCAGCCGCGAAGCGGTCCACATCGTCCGGGCCGTAGCCGACTGGCTGCAGCCTCTCTACGTGACGCCGGCCGAGACACGCCAGCTCGGATACATCCTCACCGAGCACTTCGGGCGGAAGCTCACCGGCCGCTCGGTCCACATGGACCTCACGGGCGTCTCCCAGCGATGGCTCCGCGACCTCATCTGGGACCACCTCGTCGCCATCCTGCGCTCTCCCGGCTGCCCGCGCAGCGGAAGCACGTTCGACGACATGCGCCGAGCCGGTCTGGAGCTGAGTACCTTCCTGGAACTCCACGCGCCGTCCGGCGGCCACGACCCGCGAGCCTTGACGGCAGACCATATGCACCAGTTCGTCGCCGACCAGCGGCAACGCGAAAGGGACGGCCTCATCTCGCTCGCGGCCAGAGGCCGCCCGGGCAAGCAGTCGATCGTGACCGACAACACCCGCCAGCGCGTCTTCCACCGCACCCGGCGCCTCCTGCGCGGGGCCCTGGAATCGGGAGAGGCCGAACGCTTCGGCCTGGACCGGGCGTTCATCGCCGCGATGCCTGCCCCAGGACGGACAGTCCGTCGTTCGCGGCCGCCGTTCGCCGACGGGGTCGCCCGCGCGCTCGCCGACGAGACAAACCTGCGCGGGCTCTCCGAGACCTACGACCCGTTCGACCGCGGCCTGCGGGATGCCTGGGAGACGATCATCGTCACCGGCCGCCGCTGCGGCGAAGTCCTCCAGCTCCGCCTGGACTGCCTCGGCCGCTACGGCGGACTTCCCATGCTCTGGCACGACCAGACGAAAGTCGGCAACTACGACCAAGCCCTGCGCATCCCTGAGCGAGTCCACCAGCTCCTTGAGGTCCGCCAGCGCAAGACCCTGGCCCTGTTCGAGGCCTGGAACAACCGGCCGCCCACCGCTGAGGAACGCGCCCAGATGGCGCTGTTCCCCACCAACATCCGCAACCGCGACGGCCATCGGCCGCTGAGCTACAAGTGGTTCCACAAGGGCTTCAAGCTCTGGATCGACGACCTCGACATCGGCCGCTGGGTCCCTCATCAGGCTCGCCACAGTCTGGCGACCAGCCTGCTGCGGGCCGGGGCAAGCCTGACGCACGTCCGCCGCTACCTCGGTCACGTCTCCGAGCGGATGGCCGAGCACTACATCCACCTGACCCAGTCCGATCTGGAGGACGTCCTCCAACACGTCTGGGTCGCCGGCCCCGGCAGCCCCAGTCCCGGTGAAGTCCTCACCGAGCCGACCACCCCGCTCACCCGCGAGCAGGCCCAGGCCCTCGCCATCGACCTGGCTCGCCGCAGCACCCCCGCCGAGGGAGGCTTCTGCACCTTCCAGCCCGTCGTCGACGGCGGCGCCTGCCCCTGGAACCTCGACTGCCACAACTGCGACAAGTTCGTCCTCTCCGGCGCCGACCTCCTCTACTGGCGGCGCAAGCGCGAACAGTGGCGACTGCTTGCCGAGGGCGCCCCCGACGACGCCACCGCCGACTACCTCCACCGCTACTTCGAGCCCACCGCCCGCGCCATCGACGGCTTGGAGAAGGCCCTGGCCGGCCTCGGCCTCCTCGACGACGCCCTTGCCCTGGACCTGCGCAAACCCCAGGACTACTTCCACCGCGTGTGGTCGACCGCCTTCCGCGCCGCCGACCTCGCTGGTGCTGGCGACGACGAACAGGACGAGTACAGCGATACGTGCACAACCGGCAACGACCCCGAGCAGGACATCGCATGAAGACCACTGCCGTTCCAGAACCCCGCACTGCCGCGGCTCTGGCGGCCCGCCGTCGCAAGACCGCGGACGCCGTCCACCGCGTCCACGACGCCATCGCTCGGATCCGACGGGAGAAGTCCCAGGTCAGCGTCGCCGCGGTCGCCCGCCGGGCTGATGTTTCCCGCACCTTCCTCTACGACAATCCCGAGGCCAGAACCGCTGTCTCGACCGCCATGGCCGAGGCCGGAGACCGCAGGTCCCAAACGGTCGCCGAGCTCGACGATGAACGCGAAGCGACCTGGCGCGAACGCGCGCTGAACTCCGAAGATGCCCTCAAGGCCGCCCACGGCGAGATCCTCGCCCAGCGGGCCCGCATCGGTGAACTCCTCGGCCAGGTCAGGGACTTGCAGGACGAGTGGACGGAGGAAGCCATCCAGCGGATCACCACCGAGAACACCACGCTCAAGCAGCGAGTCCGCCAGCTCACCGCCGACAACCGCACTCTCGACGAGCGGCTCAAGGCCGCCCGCTCCAACCTCCGCTTCCAAGATCGACGCGTCGCCGACCTCGAAGCCCAGATCGCCGACCCGACGGTGCACTGAAGTCACCTCGGCCGAGTTCAGACGGTGGTCTCACCGGCCAAGGCCGGTGAGACCACGTCGCCGAGCCGGACGCTGAGCTGGGAGCCCAGCTCCTGGAAGCCCAGCGCAAGCGCCACACACTTTGACGGATGCGGCCGTGCTCTCCATTGCGGAAGCAGCCCGGCGTCAAGTGCATGCGCCACCGCCGCAGACGCCACGACCCGCGCCAGCCCCCGACCTCGGTGACCCGGCGCAACGAGCACGCTCAGGTGAGCCACCGACTGCGGCCAAGCTTGATAGCCGGCCGCGGCAACCACGCCGTCATTCTCGCGGAGGACGAATGCGGGAGAGGTGATGTCCTCCAAGCCGCTTTCACCGGCGTCCTCTTCACCGGCACGGGCCAGGAGCGCGGCCAGCTCATCATCTCCGCACACCGCCTCCTCGACAGCGGCGCCTCCTTGCGCGGGCAGGAAGTCGGCGCGGTCGAGATAGAAGAGGGACGCAGGCCCAAGTACGTCGAGGACGGGCAACACCTCACGCAAGCGGTCCTCGTCGACGAGCTCCTCATCGGACAGCTTCCTTGAAGCGCCCGCCATCAGCTTGGCGACCTGCACGCTCGGCACGGTGACGATGCCGGCGCCGCCGAGGACCACGATCCCTGTCCACAACGGCGGACACAACCGCGAGCCAGGAGAGACCACAACGTTCGCCCCGTCCGACGAGGAGAACTCCACTGGCTTCACCGCCAGCTCTGTCCATAGCTCCCGGGCCCGGTCAAGCAAGAGATCGCTAGTCATGGCCGTATCGTGTCGGGCCCAACGCCCCTGGACGACTGATTTACGACGGGGACCAAGCCCCCGGCGCTCTCGCGCTTCGACGCCTCGCGCACCACGCTTGCACTCGCGGCACGACGACCACACGAACGAGCGACAACAAAGCCCCCAACTCGCCATCGCGGACATGTAGTCTATGAATCGTCGCAGTTCAGAGCCGGTCCACGAGCTCCTGCGGTCGGTAAAGCGCATGACGATCCATTCGTCCAGGAGCTCCTGCAACTCCAGCAGAGACCAGAGCCGTTCACGTTCCAGGTGACGGCCGCGGCGGTCGCTGTTGCGTCCGGTGTAGCCGGGCAGGAACTGGGCGAACAGCGTGGCCACCGAGCCCAGCATCTTCTCAATGTGGCCCTTCTCGAACCCCGAACCCTTGTGCGTCGGCTGGAAATCGATCTCCAGGAAGCGGCAGGACGAGCGGAAGTTCCGCGAGATGAACACGCTTCCGTGGTCGCAGACGATCACCTCCGGGACGATCACCGGCCGGGCCGCAGCATGGGCCAGACGCTCGTCCAGGGCCAAGAGCCGACGGTGCGGCAGCACCGAACGGGACATCTTCAACGCATCTGTCCAACCCGGCCGCATCGGCTCGGGAGTGACGCTGCGGGCCAGCAGCACGCTGGCGTCCACCGACTTCGTCGTCGGCCGCAACACCGCCGCAGTCAGGGTCCTGGTCGCGACGTCGATCATGCCAGTGAGTTCGACCTTGCCCGTGACCCCGCTGTCGAGCAGGACCAGCACGTCCAGCGGGGTGGAGTCGATCTGCATGACCTCGCCCGGCGCGAAGACATGAAGCTGGCCGTGCGGTGTCGTGGCCCCGTTGGCCTTGGACCGGCGGGTTTCCGCTGATCCGAGGGCGTGTGTGCCCGCGGTGAGCTTCGTCAGCAGCCGATAGAGCGTGGCGCGGGAGGGGAGCTTCACCTCCCGCCCTTCGGTGTCCTCTTTGAGGATCTCTTCGGCCCTCCACAAAAGGTATGAACCGGTGCGGGTAGACCCGTTGACGCCTTCGTCGATCGCCCGCCGCATCGCGTCGACCACCGCTTCGTCGACCTCGCCGAACTGCGGAGTCCTGCGGACGGGCCGGTGGTCGGCCAGGCCGATCACCCCGAGTTGCTGGTAGCGGCGGCGCCGGTGGGCGACCGTGCTGGCAGTCACCTTGTGCCCGGCGGCTGCCAGTTCGGCGGCTTTGGCCCGCTGGCGTGCGGTCAGGGAGCGGTCCGGGCCGTACTCGTCTCGCGGCAGCGTGCCGGGATCGGCCCCAGGTGGCAGGCCGTGCAGCACCTCCAGGATGTGCCCCTCCCACCACAGAGCCCGCTCGACCACCGGTTCGGGAAAGGTCTCCAGCAATGACGCAGCCGGCAGCGGCATCCGAGCCGGGGTGTCCACGACCTCGAAGTCGTCGGCCTCGAACAACTCGAGCAACGACACCACCAGATGCGGCTGTTCGTCATCACTCAGCGTCGCGGTCAGGGCCGAGACGGCGAGCACCGCCCGCAGCTGCCCGGCGAACCGGACCCGGTCTCCGACCGTCAGCCTTCCCGGCCGCTTCAGCCGGCTCATGCCGACCGCCCTGCGGCCCAGACCAGGCTCTCCGAGTCCAGCAGGTCCGATTCGAGGTCCGCATCGAGCCGGCCCGACCACAACAGGTGGAACAGTACCGGAAGCACCTGCAGCCGGTCGCCCACGAGCTCGGCCCCGGCCCAGATGCCCATCGGCTCGTTGAAGACACCGATCAGCGCGGCCGCGACCGATGCCGGGCGTCCCGAGCGGGCCCTGCGGTAGCGGGCCAACCAGCGAACGTTCGCCATGAACACCGGATCCGGCGTGCCCACCCACTCGAACTGCCAGCCCACGGCCTCGCAGGCCCGCCGGGTCGCCTCGAACGACTCCTCGGTCCGTTCGTCCATACGGTCCGAGGACCGGACGTCGACCACCCGAGCCCGGCCGTCGACAAGGCGTACGAAGTAGTCCGGGGCGTGGCGACGCCCCTTGTGCCCGTCGTCCCAGCGCAGCCAGAAGGGCTGAGCGGCGATCCCGACCCTCTCTGACAGCCTCGGCTGAGACACCCGGTTTATCGGGTTAGTCTGGATGGGCGAGACAGGAGATCCCTTCAGCATGGCCAGCACCACCCCG